>DASXNP010000235.1:0-2173 GCA_036494985.1 Binataceae bacterium (SeqCode) | reverse complement strand
TTTTAGCAGTGGATGGTCTTTCGGCGGCGGCTCATCGACGAACACGTCCAGCGCAGCGCCGGCTACCTTTGCGCTATCGATTGCAGCGAGCAGCGCTGCTTCATCGACGATTCCGCCTCTGGCGCAGTTAACGATCCGGACGCCCTTTTTCATTTTCTTAAACGCGGCCGCGGCGATCATCCCCCGAGTATCGTCGGTGAGCGGTGTATGGACGCTTATAAAATCCGACCGTGAGTAAATCTGATCGAGCGCGACCAGCTCGATCCCGAGGCGCGCCGCTGCTTCGGCGGTGAGAATCGGATCGAAGGCGATCACCTTCATCTTCAGCCCGAAGGCCCGATCCGCAACGATCCGACCGATGTTACCGAGCCCGATTACGCCTAAGGTCTTGCCGCAAACCTCGACGCCTAGAAAGCTTTCGCGCTCCCATTTGCCCGATTTTACCGACGCATCGGCCGAAGGGATGTGCCGCGCCAGCGCCAGCATGAGCGTGATGGCGTGCTCAGCGGTCGTCACGCTGTTGCCCAGCGGCGAGTTCATGACCACGATTCCGCGCCGGGTGGCGGCTTCGACCTCGACGTTGTCGATCCCGACGCCGGCCCGGCCGATTACCTTGAGCTTAGCGGCGCGATCAATAATCTGCGCGGTGACTTTGGTTCTACTGCGGATGATCAACGCGTCGTAGTCGCCGATCGCGGCGGCCAATTCCGCCGGCGTTAATTCCGGACGCAGGTCGAATTCGAGTTCGGGATAACGCCGCAGGACGTCGAGTCCTTGGGTTGAGAGCGAATCACTCAGCAGAATGCGAAAAGTCTTTTCCATTCGGTATCAGTCTCGCACCGCGATTGTCGGATCGTTCGCGGCCAATCGACGCATCAGTTCATGATTTGCGCATAACCGATAGAAAGCTTAGATGTCACGCGCGATTCGCTTCTGCACCGCCGCTACGCCCGCGCCGAGATTGAATTTGTAGCCGGCCTCCTTCAGCGCCATTTCGAATGCGCCGATGGCGATCATCACGTCGAACGGACTGACGTAGCCCATGTGCCCGATACGCACCAGCTTACCCTTCATATGATCCTGCCCGCCCTGGACCGTCACGCCGAGCGTGTCGCGCATGAACCTAACGATTCTGGCGCCATCGATCGCCGTCGGCGTCAGCACGCCCGTAACCCCGGGCGCCGGATTGTCGGGAGAGAGAAGCTTTAGTCCCAAGGCTGCCGCGGCATCGCGGGTCGCTTCCGCCATAACGCGGTGGCGCCCGAAAACGGCAGGCAGGGTCTCGGCATGCAAAAGTTCTAGTGCCTTGTTCAATCCCAGAATCAGCGCTACGGCCGGCGTCCAGGCCGTGGTGTGGTCATCGCGCTGGGCCTTAAGTTCGCGATTGAGATCGAAGTAGAAGCGAGGTGTGTCGATTCTCGCCGCGCGCTCCCAGGCGCGCCTAGACAAAGCAATCACACCCAATCCCGGCGGTAACATCAGCGCCTTCTGACTTCCTGTGAGCAGCGCGTCGATTCCCGCCTCGTCCATCCTCTGCTCGAAGACGCCGACCGACGTAATACCATCGACGATCAGCATCACCTCGCGACCGCGCGTGATCTCACCGATCTCCTCCACCGGATGGATCGCCGCGGTCGATGTCTCGCTCGCTTGCACGAAAACGGCTTTGGCCTCCGGTCTGGCCTTTAAAGCTTCCTCGATTTGTTCGGGTCTGACCGAGCGTCCCCATTCGACCTTAATTTCATGGCCGATCATTTGGTTGGCGCGGAGCATCTTGCCCCATCGTTCGCCGAACTTTCCGCCGTTGACGTATAGGGCGTGATCGCCAGGCGCCAGCAGATTGGTGACCGCCGCTTCCATCGAGCCGGTTCCCGACGATGCGAGCAAGATCACTTCTTCACGCGTGCCGAGCAAGGGTTTCATCCGCTGCCGTGCTTGATCAAGCGCTACGCTGAATTCGGGCGTGCGATGATGGATAATCGGACGCGCCATCTCGAGCAGAACCTCAGGTGGCACCTGGGTTGGACCGGGCGTGAAGAGATACTTTTTTAATGCTGGCACTATGATACTCGCGACCAAGCGGGCCCGCATTCGGTTGGCAAAAAAAAGCCCGGTGTCCGCAGGTGCGGAACGCCAGACCCCGAATATGAATCCCAAGCCCTGTTCGGGCCCC
>DASXNP010000234.1:0-5344 GCA_036494985.1 Binataceae bacterium (SeqCode) | reverse complement strand
CGAAGCCGCCGGATCGATCAAACAGGATTTCGTGACGGCGCGGCAGCTCAAACTCAACGCAATCGTGATGCGACCGACCGAATTGTTTGCCAAGGTTGACTACGATCGCTCGCTGATACCAGGGGTGATCGTGATGGCGCTGTTCATGGGGTCGCTTACGTCTGGCGTCTTCAACTTCGTGATGGACAAGTTTATGGGCGTAACTGAATGCTATCTGGTCACGCCGCTGGCGCGCTGGCAAATAGCGCTCGGAATGCTCGGTAGCGGCGTGCTCGTGACCAGCACAGCTGCGACGATCGTACTTTTTCTCGGGCTGATCGTGACACGCGGTACAATTGCAGGCGGACTGCCGGCGTTGCTGACACTGATCGGACTGATAGTTGTTGCCGGCACCGGCTTGCTCGCCATGATGTTTGTCCTTCTCGGCCGCGCCGGTCATCCGCGCCTGGTCGGAGTGATGTCGGGTTTTCTTAATGTAATCCTTTTCTTTCCAAGCGGCGCGATTTACCCGGTGGAGAGCTTTCCGCGGTGGCTTCGAAGGTTCGCCTTAATCAATCCCGAGACACACGCCGTAAGTGCCCTTAAGTCGATCCTCTTCAAAGGTGCCGACTTCCGTGCAATATCGGGCGATGCGACGTTCTTGGCGGTTTTCATGGTGATTATGCTGGTTCTGGCCAGCGTTTCGTTCAAACGGACGCTTTAGCATACCTTAGGTCCTACTTTAGATTAATAGAGGAATACTGCTTGCGGAAAAGAGGTTGCGGAACGCAGGCCGATGAATATCTAGGCTCTTGGCTGCGTCCAACAAGCAGGTGCCAAACACTAGGCACCTATCCGGCGCGGTGCTCCTCCCACCAAACCGGATCTAAGCGGTTTCCGAACGCGGGAACCGCTTTCAATCCCCTGCGGGCGCCGAAGGTCCACCCCCCTTCGCGCGCCCGCGTTCTTTGCAAGGTCGCTGGGCTTCCTGGCTGTCAACTTGACTGGTCTTTTCCCTTGATCGAACGGTCGTTTTTGCCGTTTAGCGATCGGCATTGACACCGCGCCGGCGTAAAGTCATAGCTGAGTTCCTATGTTTCCGCGGCGTGGTTGGTTGGTGTTGGCGCCGGTGGCCGCTTTCATAGGCGCTGTCTTGATGCTCAGCTGCGGCGGGGGTTCGAGCAGTTCGGCGATTTTCACGGCCATGCCGCCGGGCGGGTTTCTTCAGTCGATCCAGCTTTGCGACGGCCTGCCTGCGTCGCCCTTCCCGACGTTCACCGGGACCGCTTCACCGACTCCCACGCCTTTCCCGTCGCTAACGCCGTGCCCCGCCGCCTTGCCGACCTCGATACCAATGGGCTGCAGCACAAATTTCCATGCGCTCGGAACTTTCATAGTGATCGTGGGAAGTGCGAGCGCCACCTTCATCTCCGACATCACGACAAATTCGTCGACCTTCTGGGGTACCAGCGACAGCACTAAATTGGTCACTGACGGAGGCGGCTCCTACACCGCGGTGGCATCGGCGGGAAGCAGCAATGTCCAGGCAAGTTCGAGTGGTTTGGCGAGCAGTCTGCTTGGAATTACCGTGGTGCCGCCGCAAGTCTGTCCTCCATAACCAATCGGTGTAGATTGCTGCCCATTGCTACTCCCGCGGTTGACCGGCACGCATAAAAGCGATTGATCGAATATATGGCTGGAATCGACATAATCAGACGCAAGCTCAAGGAAGAACGGCTGCCCGAGACACCCGACGAGCCCGGCGCCAAGAAAAAGCGCCCGCGCGAAGTCGCATTCATGGACGTCAACCTGTGCTTCCCGTGTGGAAAGTGCCCGGAGTTCTGCCCGGTGCAATGTATCGAGTACCTGCAACCCGGATCGGTGTACAATCGCGGGCTGCAGCCCGTGCAGGATCGCTTTCAGGAATGTATCGGTTGTTATATCTGCGTCGAAGTTTGTGCGCTTTTGACCGACTACGACGCAATTCGCATGTATGACTCGAATCTGGTTGAGGAGGCTTTGGGCGTAAAGATCGGCGACAAACCTCCGGCCGAGCCGATTCCGGCGCAGGCGTACGAAGAGTTTTTTTCTGAAGGTGGCCTCTACCGCCATCAGGGAAAAGGATCGCGCATTCGCGAAAAGATGACAGCCGAAGAGCGCGCAATCTTGAATCGCGAACGGGTACGCGGCTAGAGTTTTCGCTTATCGATCGCGGATCGCGATCGCACTCCCTTCGGCTTACACTTCGTCGCGAGCCCTTGAGTAACATCGCGGCCGACTATGAAGCGTATGGCGTCCACCAAGCCCGCTGGCTAGGCTTGAAGCCTTATCAAGCGCAAGGATGGAGCGACGTGCAGGAGCTAAAGCAGACTGACCCTGAGATCTTCGATCTAATCAAGCAGGAGGAGCGCTACGAGTTCGAATCGATACGGCTCATCCCATCGGAGAATTACGTATCCAAAGCGGTGCTCGAAGCCACCGGCTCAATCCTCACCAACAAATATTCCGAAGGATACGCCGGCAAACGCTACTACGAGGGTCAGCGCTATATCGATCAGGTTGAAGCGATCGTGGTCGAGCGTGCCAAGAAGCTCTTCGGCGCGGCTCACGCGAACGTGCAGCCGTACTCGGGATCGCCGGCGAATCTTGCGGTGTACGCCGCGCTGCTCAAGCCCGGCGAAACAATCATGGGGCTCGCTCTGCCGTCGGGGGGGCATCTAACCCACGGCGCCGATGCGAGTATCACAAGCAAGTTCTGGAGATCGGTTCCTTACGCGGTAGATCGTGAGACGCAGTCGATCGACTACAACGCTCTGGCCGATCTTGCGCGCAAGGAGAAGCCGCGGATAATCGTGGCGGGAACCACGGCCTACCCGCGCAAGCTAGATTTCAAGGCGTTTCGTGAAATCGCGGATTCGGTCGGCGCATACCTGCTCGCCGATGTCGCGCACGTGGCGGGCCTAATCGTCGGCGGTGTTCATCCCGACCCGGTGCCCTATGCCGACGTTGTAACCACCACCACGCATAAGACTCTACGCGGGCCGCGCGGCGCGATGATCCTGTGTCGCGAAGAGCACGCCGCTGCTATCGACCGCGCGGTGTTTCCTGGATTGCAGGGCGGTCCGCACAACCATACGACGGCAGCGATCGGAGTCGCGCTTAAAGAGGCTTCACGGCCGGATTTCAAGGAGTATGCCCGGCAGATCGTAAGTAACGCCGCCGCGCTGGCCGTGGAGCTTCGCGCTCAGGGTTTCACGCTGGTCTCCGGCGGTACGGACAATCATTTGATTCTGATTGATCTCACCAGCAAAAGGGTGATCGGGAAAAAGGGCGCCCGAGCGCTCGACAGAGCGGGGATCGTGGGCAACTACAATGCGATCCCTTTCGATCCCCGCAAACCGTTCAGCCCCAGCGGGCTCAGGGTCGGAACGCCAGCAGTGACATCGCGCGGGATGAAAGAGCCGCAGATGCGCCAGATCGCGCGCTGGATGAGCGAGGCGATCGCGCAGGTCGACAACGAAACGGCCCTCTCTCGAATCGCAGCCGAGGTGCGCGAGATGTGCGGCGGCTTCCCCGTGCCGGGGATCCTGATCGGCTAGCCTGCAGGCTGAGAGGACGGCGCTCGGGGACCGATAGTCCGCCCTCGAACGCGAAAGCGGTGCTCGAAGTGGTCGCTTGACAATCCGCTTGTCGCAAAGCGATAAACACGCTCGGCAGCGCAACGCCGCGCGGGGTGCCTCGCAACCTGCTGCCAGAATTCGCAGGAGCCTCGACTATGAACATCAAGATCGAGCGATTGTTGCACTTTGGGCAGGGCTACAGCCCGGAAATGGAGCCCGGTGCGAAGCGGCCCGAGCCCACATGGTCAACGATGCGCGATCAAGTGCGCGACGCCGACTCGCTCGGCTACGACGCGATGATGGCGGTCGAGACCCAGCATGATCCGTACCTGGCGCTGGCAGTCGCTGCCCAGGAGCCATCCAAGATCGAACTGGGAACTTCGATCGCGTTGGCTTTTACGAAGAGTCCGGTCGCGACCGCTTACACCGCGTGGGATCTGCAACGGATGAGCGGGGGGCGATTGAATCTGGGAATTGGATCGCAGGTCAAGGGCCACGTGATGCGGCGGTTCGGGATGCCGTGGTCGAAGCCCGCTCAGAGGATGAAGGACTATGTCGGCGCGATGCGCGCCTGCTGGAACTCGTGGCAAACCGGGGAGAAGCTTGACTACCACAGCGAACATTACAACCTCTCGCTGATGACGCCGAATTTTGCGCCGCCGCCGCTGAGCAAGCCGCGCATTCCGGTGCTGATCGCGGCGGTGCAGGAACTCATGCTGCAAGTCGCCGGAGAAGTGTGTGACGGCGTGCGCTTACATGGGATCGTCACCCGAAAATATCTCGATCAGATTGCATTTCCGAACCTGAAGAAGGGCTTTGCCAAGGCGGGACGCCCGCAAGCCGAGTGGCCGAATTTTCAGATCGGCGGCGGCGGATTCCTGGTCGCCGCGAAGGACGAGGACTCGCTGGCGCAAGGCGTCGAAAAGATGAAATCAACCATCGCCTTCTACGGTTCGACACGGTCATATCGATCAAGCTTCGAGATCGATCGATGGGGCGATGTGGCCGACCAGCTACACAAACTGTCGGTCCAGCAGAAATGGCAGCAGATGTCGAGCCTGGTTACGGAGGAGATGGTGCACGCGTTCGCGGCGGTGGGCGAGTACAAGGACATCGCAGGGGTGATCAAGAAACGCTTCGCGGGCGTGAATCGGCTGTCGTTCGACATGCCGATCAGATCTGAGCACGATCGCGGCGTGTTGAAGGAAATTCTGCAGGATCTGCGGCGGCCGTAGTCAGAACCGACTTTAGCCGGCCATGGTCAGGCCGCCGCTTACGCTGAGGACCTGCCCGGTGATGAAGTCCGCGTCGGGCGACGCGAAGAAAGCAACCGCGCCGGCGAGGTCAGCCGGTTCGCCCAGGCGACCAAAAGGAATCCCCCGCTTGAGCGATTCCAAAAGATTGGGCCGATCGCCCATGACCTCATGGAGCAACTCGGTATCGGTAGGCCCGGGGCAGACGACATTGACGTTGATCCGGTACTTCGCCAGTTCCCGTGCAAGCGTCTTCGAGAATCCAATGATCGCGGCTTTGCAGCCTGAGTAGACGGCCTCACCGGTCGAGCCAACCCGGCCGGCATCGGAGGCGATCGAGACAACTTTTCCGCCGCCGCGCTCCTTCATGCCGGGGGCGACGACTTTGCAGCAGTTGAGCGTCCCGCGATAGTTGATCGCGATGATGCGATCCCAAAGCTCAGGTGTGGTATCGAGAAACGGCATGATCCGTTCCCATCCCGCGTTGTTGAC
>DASXNP010000233.1:0-3438 GCA_036494985.1 Binataceae bacterium (SeqCode) | reverse complement strand
GAAAAGAACTGGGAAGAACTGATGGCGGGGCACTCGGGCATCGGCGCGATTTCCCGATTCGATGTCTCCGACTTCGCCACCCGCATCGGGGGCGAGGTACGCGATTTCGATCCCCTGGACTGGATCGAAAAGAAGGACGTCAAGAAGATGGACCTCTTCATCCAGTACGCGATTGCCGCCGCAGAGCAGGCGATGCGACAGTCGGGGCTCAAGATTGGCGACGACAATGCCGAACGTGTCGGCGTACTGATGGGCAACGGGATCGGCGGCCTCCTCACCATTGAAGAAAACCATCTCCTCTACCTCGATACGGGGCTCAAGCGGATCACCCCGTTCTGTATTCCCAAGCTCCTCGGCAACCTTGCGCCCGCACAGATCGCGATCCGCTACGGCGCGCGCGGCGTCAACCTGACTACCACCAGCGCCTGCTCCTCCGGCAGCCATGCGGTGGGCGAGGCTTATCGGATGATTCGGCACGGGTACCTCGACGCTGCGATCGCCGGTGGATCAGAGGCTGCGCTGACCGCGCTGGGCGTGGGTGGGTTTATCGCGATGCACGCGTTATCGACCCGCAACAGCGAGCCGGAGGCTGCCAGCCGCCCGTTCGATGCCGAGCGCGACGGCTTCGTAATGTCCGAGGGCGCTGCCGCCCTCATTCTGGAGGAGCGCGAAGCGGCGCTGGGCCGGGGAGCAAAGATCCTTGCCGAGGTCGCCGGCTACGGCGCTAACAGCGACGCCTACCACATGACCTCGCCGTCGCCGGGGGGCCAGGGCGCAGCGCGTTGCATGCGGCTGTGCCTGGAAGACGGCGATCTCGACCCCGGCGAAGTGGACTACATCAACGCGCACGGCACTTCGACGCCGCAGGGTGATGTCGCGGAAACCCAGGCCATCAGGCATGTGTTTGGCGAGCACGCACTCAAGATCGCGGTGAGCTCGACCAAGTCGATGACGGGACACGCGCTGGGCGCGGCGGGTGCAATCGAATCGGTCTACACGGTGCTGGCGATCGAGCGCGGCATGCTGCCGCCGACGATCAACTACGAGTGTCCCGATCCCAGTTGCGACCTCGATTACGTCCCCAACCGGCCACGGCCGGCGAGGATCCGGCTGGCGCTGAACAATTCCTTTGGCTTTGGGGGCACCAACGCGACGTTGGCGTTCAGGCCCGGCGATCGAAATCAGGGCGAATTGAAGAGTTGTAGCGTTGGAGGATCGGCAGACTTCAACCGCCGGATGAATCGTCCCGATGTAAATCCCGTCGTGGAGCTGCGAAATGAACAGCGCGACTAAAATGGAATTGAATGGCTCTGAGCTTTCACCCGCACGGGACCGCGCCGCGATTCTTGCTGTGGTGCCTGCGATGCCCGCAAACTACGTGGACCAGGCAACTCTCGCGGCGCGTTTACGGCCGCTGTGGGCGGACCGAAAACCATTGTTGCGCCGCTTTGATGACTTGCAGCGCGCCGTAACGGTCGAGGGGCGCCATTTTGCCCTGCCGATTTCTGAGTACGAGCCTTTGGATACCTTTGCCAAACGCAATCGTCGATGGCGGGAGATTGCGGTCGAGCTTGGCTGCACAGCAGTCAGGGACGCGCTCCAGCAATCCGGGGTAAGCGCGGCCGAAGTCGACCATTTCCTCTTTACCACCGATACAGGAATCAGCACTCCCAATATCGAAGCACTGGTCATAAATCGTCTTGGCATCAACTCGCGGATCAGGCGAACGCCGTTGTTCGGGCTGGGATGCGCGGGAGGAGCCGGAGGAATCGCCAGAGCGTCCGATTACCTGGCGTCGTCTCCAGATCAAATCGCTGTACTCTTGTCGGTGGAGCTCTGTTCGCTCACCTTTCAACGTAACGATCTGTCGGTCGCCAATCTCATTGCCGCGGCCCTGTTTGGCGATGGAGCGGCGGCCGTTGTTATCGGGGGCGCCGCCCGGGCGCGGCCGGGCGCGCCGAGGATAGTCACTTCAAGTTCGGTCTTCTATTCAGATACCGAAGACATGTCTGGCTGGGAAATCGTCGATGACGGTTTCAAGATCATACTGTCGACGAAGATCCCCGAGGTTGCGCTTCAACATGTTGCGCGCGACGTCCAAGCGTTGCTTGGATCGGCGGGAATCGAACGCTCGAAGGTCGCCCATTGGATAACGCACACCGGCGGACCAAAGGTGCTGGACGCTATTGAATCGGCGCTTGAACTTCCCCGCGACGCGCTACAAAGGTCGCGCAGGATACTGGCGCGGGCCGGCAACGTGTCGTCGACCTCGATACTGCTGGTGCTCGATGACCTGCTCAGGTCCGGCGAACCCCAGCCGGGCGATTATGGGGTGATGATCGTTGTGGGACCAGGGTTTTGCTCGGAGCTGGTACTGCTGCAGTGGTGATCGCCAACCGCCCAAGTCACAGCGCAGCGGGTTGGCGAATCGAGATTAGTGACCGATATGAGCACAGACTTAGTCGAAGCTGAGAACCTGACCAGGTGTTACGGCGAGCGAACCGCACTCAACGGATTGTCGCTCGCAGTTAAGGGCGGTGAGGTGACGGGCTTGCTGGGACCCAACGGCGCCGGCAAGACTACCGCGCTCTCGATTCTGGCGACAATCTTGCGCGCTCACTCTGGGCGCGCAAGCATCTGCGGCTGCGATGTTGTCAAGGAAACGAACGCCGCGCGTTCCCATCTCGGCTTGGTCACGCAGTCGGTGGCGATTTATCCGGCATTGAGCGGCCGCGAAAACCTGGAATTCTTTGCCCTGATGCAGGGCCTTAGCCGGCGCACCGCGCACGCTCTGGCGCAGCGAATGCTCGACCAGGTCGGGCTCGCCGACCGGGCGCAGGATCGGGCGGGCAGTTACTCAGGCGGGATGAAGCGACGATTGAATCTCGCTTGCGGCATGATCCATTCGCCGCCCGTTTTGCTTCTCGACGAGCCCACGGTTGGCGTCGATCCGCAGTCCCGGGAATGGATCTTCGAGCTGATCGACAAGGCGGCCGCGGAGGGGCGGGCAGTGATTTACAGCACCAATTATATGGAAGAGGCCGAGCGCCTCTGCCATCGGGTGCTGTTGGTCGACGAAGGCCATGTCATCGCCAGTGGAACCCCGCAAGAGTTGATTGCGATGGCGGGAACCCGGGCACAGATCCGGCTGAACACCCGAACGAGGTTACCTCGGGGATGGGTAAACGGACTTCCTGGAGCGTACGAGGTCGAGGCACCGCTCGGCGACGGCATGACCGCGACCATAAGGGTGGACGAAGTGGAGATCGTACCAGAAGTGCTGCGCCGAGCCTGCGAGGCCGGTGGCGAGGTGAAGGATTTCGCGCTGCATCAGCCCAACCTACAAGACGCTTTCATCGCTCTTACGGGACATGCGCTGCGAGACGCCGCCGGATGACTGGTTCAGCCGACCTGACCGCCGCTACCGGTATGAAGCCG
>DASXNP010000232.1:0-4050 GCA_036494985.1 Binataceae bacterium (SeqCode) | reverse complement strand
GCGATCTCAAGTCGTCGCTGGCAGTCTCGATCAACGGCGAGATGGCAACCGGTGGACTGCTCGAACCAGTCGACGACACCAGCGATATCTATCTCGTGCCGGCGCTCAGCGGCGGCGGGCTCTGAATAGACGCTTTAGGGTCCGAGCCGAAAAACCGACCTCTTCATGGTCGGAAGACCATCAAATTATGTCCAAGGTGAAAGAAAAATTTGATGTTCAAACCTCTTGAAATATCTTAAAAGTCAAGTAAACTAATGATGCCGGCTGGGATTTGCCCCCCTTTTCCCGATCGGCAGGGCCGTTCGGCGCATGCCGTTCGGCCCTTTCTTTTGAGACACCCAGCTCTGGGTCACGCCCAAAAGCAGTCGAAGCAACGAGGAAGACGATTTTTCTTCCTAAATGTCGGCTCCGTGCAGCTCACCAGCTGCTTGAGGAAACCGAGGGCGATAAGCATGGCCATCGGCTCCCACCGGCCAGGCTGCCGACGCCGGAAGAGCGGACCGAGAAGTCGGAAGCGGTGGGCGCGCGCCCGCACTCCCTCCTGCGCTGTCAATTTTCCGGATTGCCGGTAGACTTGGGCCTCGGCGCGAGATCGACGGAGGTAATTGATCGCGATGAAAGCCGTGGTATTCAAGGGACCGCACGATGTGCAGGTCGAAAACGTCAAGGACGCGTCGCTGAAGTTGCCGACCGATGCACTGGTGCGGGTGACGCGGGCTACCATCTGTGGTTCAGATTTGCACGCGTACCATGGACGAATGCCGGTCGTCCCGAATTTCACGCTTGGCCATGAGGCCGTTGGAGTGGTCGAAGAGATCGGCGCTCAGGTTAAGAATCTCAAACGCGGCCAGCGGGTCGTGATCTCCGCGGTGGTCGCGTGCGGCGAATGCTTTTACTGCCGCCGCGGCCAGGTGTCGCAGTGTACGGTAAGCGGCTCGGCGGTGTTTGGCTACGGAACCAATAACGCGGGAAAACTAGGTGAGATTGATGGCGCTCAGGCAGAAGCGCTGTGTGTACCGATGGCTGACTACACCGCGTATCCGCTGCCGGACAGCATTAGCGACGACGCAGCCGTCTTCCTGGCCGATATTCTGCCCACGGGCTACTTCGGTGCGCTAAACGGCGGAATCAAGCCCGGCGACACGGTGGCGGTGTTCGGCAGCGGTCCCGTGGGGCTGTGCGCTGCGATGACGGCGGGACTGTTCGGCCCAGCGGAGGTGGTTGCCGTCGACAGCGTTCCGTACCGGCAGGAACTCGCTCGCAAACTCGGCGCCGTGACGACCGAGCCTTCAAAAGCGACGGAGTTCATCCTGAGTCACACCAATGGACGCGGCGCGGACGTCACCATCGAAGCGGTGGGCCACGCATCTGCGCTTACGGGCGCATTTGAGGCAGTGCGTCCGGGCGGAACGGTTTCGGTGATCGGTGTGTTCACCGAACCTGAGATGAAGTTTCCGATTGGTCTCGCATTCATGCGCGATCTAACCTTCAAGATCGGATTGGCGAATATTCGCGCGCACATACCAGAACTTGCCAATTTGGTCGAGCGCGGGCGGCTTGATCCGCTTCCGCTGCTGACGCACAAGCTGGCGTTGTCGCAAGCGGCGCACGGGTACAAGATCTTCGATGCGCGTACCGACAACGCCGTGAAAGTCGCGCTGACGCCCTGATGAGCAAATCACGCGAGCTTTGAAGTCAATCCAGGCGCCCGCAACCAATTGCGAACCGAAAATCGAGGTCGAATCCAATGACAGAAGGGATGGTTAAACTGCGAATCGAAGGTGAACTAGCATACCTGGTGCTGAATCGTCCGGAGAAGCGCAACGCCATCGGCGACGGGGTACTCGACGCGCTGATCGAAGCTGCAACCGAAGCCGAAGCCTCCGACGCGCGCGCGATCATTTTGAGCGGCGAAGGCGCGGTCTTCTCGGCGGGTGTGGATTTTTCGTCGCTCTCGGGTGCCGGTTCCGCAGGCGCTGGCGGCAAGCCGAGTCTGGCGCGGTTTCGGCGCTCGGTGGCTCGATCCCAGGCGGCGCTGAACCTGCTTGAATCGATCGAAAAGCCGGTAATCGGCGCGATTCACGGCTACGCTGGTGGTTTGGGGCTCGAGCTGGCACTGGCTTGCGATGCCCGGATCGCGGCGGCAGGGACCAAGCTGGGCATGCCCGAGGTTCGGCTCGGTTTGATTCCCGACGTTGGGGGTACCACGCGGCTTACGCGCACGGTTGGCTACGCGAAGGCCAAGGAACTGATCATGACGGCACGGATGATCGAAGCAAACGAGGCCGAGCGAATCGGATTGGTAAACAAGGTCGTGCCGGTGGGCCAACAGATCGCGGGAGCCGAGGAACTAGCGCGCGAGATGGCGCGCAACGCGCCGCTGGCGGTTGGGATGGCGAAGAAAGTGATCGATCGCGGCTACAACGTCGACAAGATGACTTTCATGGATTTCGAAGCGATTGCGCAGAGCTCGCTGCTTCTTACCGAGGATTTCTACGAAGGCGCGAACGCGGCGGCGCAGCGCCGCGATCCGAAATTTAGGGGGCGTTGATCGCGTTGCGCACCGGCGCGCTAGCTACGCCGACACGATCTTGAACTCGATAGTGCCGCTCCATGATGCGCCGCCGGCGATCTCGAACATGCCGGCTTCGACACCCCGCGTGGTGAGGTTGAACGCGTCGGGCGCGCAGCTGTAGGGTTCGATGGCGATTACACCTCGGCCAGAGGGAGCGTAGATAACCCAATTGTCGAAGTTCGAATCGGCGCTTACTTCGAGCGCGATTCGCATCGATGCTTCGATCAAGCGCGCCCGCCGGACCCCGTCCGAGTCCGGGCTTACGTCGCAGAAGGCGTCGTCGAAGATTCGATCGCCAATCGGATCACCTCGGCGCAGATCGTATTTGCCGCCGACCGGTGCGAGGCTTCCGTCGGGAATCAGGTCGGCGCGTAGCGGCCGTCGATTTTGCGCGGGCAGAAGTAAGCGAGTAGTTTCGCGTTTGCCGTGCGGATCCAGAGGTAGATTGAAGTACGGATGCAATCCGAAACCGAACGGCATTGGACCGGTACCTTCGTTGGTTGCAACCGCACCCACGCGCATCCCGTCACCGATCTCGTACTGGAGCCGGAGCGTGAACGGGAACGGCCATGCTTGAAGATCGGCCGATTCTCTCGGCCATTTCAGCTCGGCCTGAAAAAAACCGGGGCCTCGCTTAACGATGTTGAATTCGCGATCGCATACCACGCCATGAACCGCGTGACCGTTGGATTCGTTGACGGCAAGCTTGATTTCACGACCGCCGAAGCTGAAGCGTGCGTGATCGATCCTGCCCGGCCATGGAGCGAGCGTCGGTATGCCGTAGCGATGCGGGTGAAGGCGGATCTCATTGGGTTGCGAGGTGCTCGAAATCACTTGGAGCGCGCCGACCTGGTATTCGAGGCATTGGCAGCCGAGCGCCGGGATGAACCGGGCGTGCTCGCCGTGCGCCACCAACTCGATGACTTCCATCGCATAAGCTTAAGGGGATTCGCTGCACCAGGAAACCACCCACGGACACGGCTCCGCTCTAAGCCCTGTGCTCCAAGCGTGCACCGGGGGCTTTGCGAAGTCGCTAGATTTGGAGGTTTTAGTAACGGTCGCGATCGCGGTCGCGTCCACCGCCACCGCCTCCACCTCCACCCGTGCGGCTTTGCGCTTCGTTTACGCGGATCGCCCGACCCTTCAGATCTCGGCCGTTGAACTTCTTGATTGCAGACTCCGCAGCCTCATCGGAAGCCATTTCGACGAAACCGAATCCGCGCGAACGGTTGGTTTCGCGATCCACGATCACCTGAGCGTTCTGAACTTCGCCTGCCTCCGCGAAGAGATCGCGCAAGTCGTTATCCGACACCGCCCAAGCCAGGTTACCCACATACAATCTGCGACCCATTGGCGCTCCTTGGGATCCCGCGATACCGACAGTCCACCGAAGTTTACCAGCGACCCCTTCGCCGGCTTCGGGGTCTCACATTTCCTGCTGAGCGGATTGAGACTTGCTTCGCGCATCCGAAATC
>DASXNP010000231.1:0-5419 GCA_036494985.1 Binataceae bacterium (SeqCode) | reverse complement strand
CAACAAGGGCGGGCTAAACGGCAGCGTTCACGGCCTGCTCGAAGGAGAAACTCCCGATGCCCAAACCCCTGATCAATCTCGCCGGCCGCCGCGCCCTGGTAACCGGCGGCGGACGCGGGATAGGCCGTTCGATTGCTCTCGCGCTGGCGCAAGCGGGTGCCGACGTGGCAGTGGCATCGCGTTCGCGCGACGAGCTCGATTCGGTTGTCCGACTGATCGGCGAGTTCGGGACTCGCGGTTTGGCGGTGGTGATCGATGTCATGGACCGCGATCGGATAATCGCGGGGGTCAACCAAGCCGCGGAGGAGCTCCGGGGGTTGGAAATTCTGGTCAACAACGCGGGGGGCGTGGTGGCTGACGACCCGGCCAAACTCGACCATGTTGCGCACGACGGCGATTGCTTCGAGGACAATCTGTTTCTCAACCTGACGCAAGCGTTCTATGCGACCAAGACGGCGTTGCCCTATATGATCAAGCAGAAGTGGGGCCGCGTGATCAGCATCGGAAGTGGCTACGCCAAGAACGGCGGTGGCCCGCTTTCATATTCCGCAGCCAAGCATGGACTGATCGGCTACACCCGATCGCTCGCCTACGCGGTCGCGCCGCACGGCGTCAACGTCAACGTGTTATGCCCCGGATGGACCAACACCAAGCTGGTTAATTGGGATTTCCTTGGGGCGCTGACGGGTACGAGCGCGGCAGAGGCAAAAAAGGACGCCGAGCGTCACAGCATTCAGAACCGCATTGTTGAACCCGACGAGTTGGGCGCGATGGCCGCGATGCTTGCCTCGGACGCCGCCTCCGCGATCACCGGCCAGGTGATAAGCGTCGACGGCGGCTTCATGGTCTAGGGAATCGGGTTGTGAGGCACGCGCGCGACGCGGCGTTGGATTCGATCGAAGCCATCCTCGCGATGCTGCGCGCCCTCCCCGGGCTCAAAGAGCGCAAACGCGGGACGTTCTATCGGAAGTCGTCCGGGTTTATTCATTTCCACGAGGATCCGTCGGGCATGTTTGCCGACCTCAAGAGTGGAGGGGATTTTGTTCGCTTTCCGCTCAACCGCCCGGGCGAGATCTCAAGCTTTCTTAAAGCCGCGCGCAAGGCGGCTGAGTCGTGATCTTCCATATCGTCGGGCGCGGCGAGTGGGACCAGGCCGTTTCTAAGGGCCGCTACGAACCGGCCTCGGTCAAAATCGAGGGCTTCATGCACTGCTCGACGCTGGCGCAGCTGATCGAAACGGGAAACAGACTCTATCGCGGCCGGAGCGACTTGGTTGTGCTTTGCATTGACGAGGAACGGATCGAGTTCCCAGTGCGGCGCGAGGCCCCGGCCCAAGGGAGCGCCCAGCGCTTCCCGCATGTCTATGGGCCGCTGGGTCTAGAGGCGATTACCAAGGTCGTTGACTTTCCCTGTGAGGGGGACGGGTCGTTCCGCATGCCGGCGGCCTTGAACGAAGCGTGACCCCGGCCGCAAACCAAAGCCCTTAAGCTTAAGAGCGCCGCTAATGCCGATCGCCCCGCCGGGAGCGCGGGCCAGGGTCGTAGGTCTTCAGCGTCAGCGCGCTCTTGCGGGGCGGGGGGCCGATGCGATGGCGAAGCTTCATGTCTTCGCCGCAGTGCGGGCACAGTTCATCGGACCACTTTACAATGCGGCCGCACAACGGGCACTTGTAGCGCGTTCGACCTTGCCGGTAGAGCCATAGCGCGGTCAGCGCGACCATCAGAAGTCCGATTAAAGTCTGATGCACAACTAAATTATCGTGTGGGGCTCGCGCATTCTCAAGGCGTGAAGTGGTCGGAGAATCGCCGCGAATCTCGATGCAATCCGAAGCCGCCTAGGGCGGATTGCGCAGCGGAATGGTCGGCGTCGCAGCGACCCGATCCGCAATCGAAGGCAAAGCCATCGATTCGTTCAAATCCTGGTAAAGCCGCAAGCTCGCGGCGCAGATGAAGGCGATGGTCGTGTAAGCGACCGCTACTGAAAGCAGATCGACCGTGAACACGGCAACCCACAGAAATCCCGTGACCACCCCCAACAATCCCAGGATCAGGCTTACCGCAACGAAGACCGCGCTCGCCCACGAATTATACCCGGTGCCAACCGCCAGGAAGACCAGCAGTCTAGCAGCGACCTTGAAGAATCGTCGGCGTATCAGTTCGCGACTGGAAAGCAGCGCGGCTAAGCCGCGCCGGTCTTCGAACACCAGCGCGAAAGGGGCGAAATGCAACCAAAGGAACACGATCAATCCAGGCAAGACCGTGGTGATGGGGTTAAGCGGCACGAACACGGTCTGTCCGAAATAGGCCAGAATCGTCAAAAGCATCAGTGGTGCGAGCAACAGCACGAAAAGAATTGCACCGACGACGATTGCCAGAGCGTCGATCCACAAGAACGGCAGGAAGATGCGCCACGCCCCCCGGTAGACGTCGACCACCTCATTGAGGATGTGCGAGCGGCGTTTGCCCGTTTGAATCCTCCACAGCAGGCATAGCACGACCAAGGTCACCGAAAGCGTGATGAAACCGAGCATCACATGAAGCGAAGTCGTCACGCCGGCGGAGAACGGTGGAGGTGAGGGATCGGTCTGCGGCCGGTACGGCTGCTGCACGAGCAGCGCGCCAGCCCCAGCATCGGCGACGACGTTCTGCACCCCAGGCTCGAAAGTACTAACCAGCGAATGCTGGAGGTTGAGCGCGTCGGGCAGTAAGCACAACGAGGCCGTGACAACCAGAGGCGCCAAGACCGCGCCCATCGTTGTCCAATTGCCGCCGAGATCGTTAACGGCGTTGGCGAGATAGATGAAACTGCTTTTGAGTCGGGGGGCGGCCATCGCGCCGTAAAGCCTCTCATCACCGGCCAGGGCGCACAAGCGATTGGTTACACGGCTCGTTGCATTTCGGTTTGACCCTCGCGCGGCACGAAGACCGGCGGGTTAAGGCGCTCTTCATCGCGGACAATCCAGCGGTAAAGGATCGGCACGACGTAGCGCGTGAATGGAGTCGCGAGTAACAGTCCGCCGATTACGACGGTGGCCAGGGGCTTTTGGACCTCCGAGCCAGCGCCGTGCGAAAGGGCCATCGGGAGAAAGCCGAACAGGGCGACCAAAGCCGCCAGCAGACTGGCACGCAACCGATCCCGAGAAGCGTTGTATGTGGCATCGGTGACCGAGCGACCTAACTCGCGTTCGCGCACAATGCCGGAGATGAGAATGACCCCATCGAGCACCGCCATCCCGAAGAGCGTGATGAAGCCAACCCCGGCGGTGATTGAGAAGGTCAGGCCGCGCAACGCAAGCGCCAGGATGGCGCCGCTGGCGCCCGCCAGCACGCTGGAGAAGATCATCAACGCCAGGCGCATCGAAGTGAACGTGTTGTACAGCAAAACGATGATCAGCAGCATCGAGACCGGAACCAGGAGGGTCAAGCGCCTGGAGGCGCGGTTTAAGTTTTCGTACTGGCCGCCCCATTCGAGCCGCCATCCGCGCGGCAGTTCAACCTTTTTTCCGATCGCCTGTTTGACCGAGCTAACGAAACTGCCGAGATCGGTGCCGCGTACATTGGCCGCAACCGTGACCCTGCGATTGAGATTCTGGCGCCAGATCGCGACCGGTCCTTCCTTTTGATCGAACTTCGCGAGTTGGCTGAGCGGGATGAGGGTGCCATTAGGCGCCGCGACCTTGATGTCTTGCAGCGCATCAAGCGAGGCGCGCGACGCCTTTGCGAAGCGGACCTGCATCAGGTACCGGGCCGGACCATCGATGATGGTACCGACCACTCGGCCACCGACGGCTTCGACCGCATCAAGCACATCGGAGGCGTTGATCCCGTAGCGTGCGACGGCTTGACGATCGACCTGGATTTCGAGTTGAGGCAACCCGGTCCGCGGCATCATCCGAACGTCGGCGGCGCCGGGAACGCCGGCGACCGTCTTCGAAATCAACTGACCCATATCGAGCATCTTGTCGAGGTCGTCACCGTAAATGTGAATCGCGAGGTCGGCCTTGATCCCGGCGATGAGGTCGTTGATTCGGGATTCGATCGGCTGGGAGAACCCGAAACGGGTTTCAGGTACCCGCTCGTTTAGCTTACGACTGAGCTCGGCGACCAGACCCTCCCGATCCTTGAAACGCCACTCGGCGCGCGGCCTTAAAAAGACATAGACGTCGCTTTCGTCGGGACCGGTAGTGTCGGTGGCGATTTCCGGGCGGCCGATGCGCGAGACGACCCTGGTCACTTCCGGTACCTCGAGCAGCGCCTTTTCCGCACGTGTTGCGTCTTGGATCGCGCCACCTAGTGCAATGCTCGGCACGCGCAACACGTCGAGGTTGATTGTCCCTTCGTCAAGATTGGGAATGAACTCACTGCCGAGGAAAGGAGCGTACGCGAAGCTCGTGAGAATGATGGCCGCCGCCACCAGCACCACCGTCCGCGGGCGAACCCAAAGCACGGCCATTAGGCGCGCGTGGACCAAATCGCATCGGCGAGCGAGCCAGGTGTCGGTGTGGGAAACCTTCTTGATGAAAAGCGTGATCATCACGGGGACGTAGGTAAGCGCGCAGAGCAGCGAGGCAGCGAGCGCTAACACGACGGTCAGAGCCATGGGGCGGAACATTTTACCCTCGACCTCCTCGAAGGTAAGAATCGGCAGATAGACGATGATGATAATCGAGATAGCGAAGACAATCGGACGAAGGACTTCGCGCCCAGCGTTGAAGACCCGATTGACCATCGACGAGCCCCCGTGCACATCGTCGTGGCTCAGCCGGCGAAAAATGTTTTCGCTCATGACTATCGAACCATCCACGATCAGGCCGAAATCGATCGCGCCCAGCGACATCAGGTTGCCCGACACGCCGGCCCATCGCATGCCCGTGAAAGCAACCAGCATCGCAAGCGGAATGACCGATGCGACGATCAGACTGGTGCGAAGGTCGCCGAGGAAGAGGAAAAGCAGGACGGTTACCAGGACCGCGCCTTCGATAAGAAGCCGTGCGACGGTGCCGATGGTGCGATTGATCAGATCGGCCCGATCATAATACGGGACGATCTGCACGCCTTCGGGCAGCGTTTTCTCGATATTCGTGATTTGTTTCTTGACCCGATCCACCACAACGCGCGAGTTTTCGCCGATGAGGAGCATCGCGATTCCCACCACGGTCTCGCCCTTGCCATCATGAGTTACCGCGCCCTGACGGATTCGCGGCGCGAAGGCTACGTTGCCGAGGCTCTTGACGTAAATCGGAACGCCTTCGCGCGAGCCGACCACGATGTTGCCGAGGTCCTCTAGGCTGCCGACCAAACCGTCACCTCGGATGAGCTGCTGCTCGCCGTTGCGGACGATATAGCCGCCGCCTGCGCTGGAGTTGTTGCTTTCGAGCGCGCGGAAGACATCCTCGAGCTTGAGGCCATACTTCACCAGC
>DASXNP010000230.1:0-2595 GCA_036494985.1 Binataceae bacterium (SeqCode) | reverse complement strand
GCCTTTTTGGCTGGGAGGCTCTCCGGCGGCCAGGCCGATCTCTCGCTGCGCCATCGCCAATCGCGTCACGGAGTCCATCACCAACAGCACGTCGGCCCCTTGATCGCGAAAATACTCAGCGGCCGCCAGCGCCACGTAGGCGGCTCGGATTCGAAGAGGCGCGGGGCGGTCGGACGTGGCTACCACCACCACGGAGCGTTTCATGCCTTCGGGCCCCAATTCGTTTTCGAGAAACGCTTTGACTTCGCGATTGCGCTCGCCGATCAAAGCGATCACGCTGACTTGCGCTGAATTCTTGCGCGACATCGCGCCGAGCAGAGTGCTCTTGCCAACGCCGCTGCCTCCGAAGAGTCCGATTCGCTGTCCCTTTCCACAGGCCAGCAGACTATCGATGGAACGAACGCCCGTAACCAGGCGATCCGTGATGTGTTTCCGCTCGAGTGGGTTGGGAGGCGGCGCGTACAACGGATACGTGTCGGTCGATTCTATCGGCGGACCGCCGTCCATAGGCTGCCCGAATCCGTCGAGAATCCGTCCCAGCAGGCCCGGTCCCACTGCCAGCCGGGCGTCTTGTGAGCGCGCGATCACCGGGCTGCCCAACTGCAAGCCATCGGGTTCATCCAAGGGCATCGCCAGGACGCGTCCATTCCGAAAACCGATGACCTGGGTGCGAATGCTGCGGCCGTTTGCCGCGCGAATTTCGCAAAAGTCCCCGATGGCGGCGGCGGGACCTTGCGATTCAATCAACAACCCGACGGTGGCAGTCACCTGACCAGTCCAGGGCAGCGGGTCAATCTGATCGAGGTCGGCGATGAAGGGCGCCAGGTCGACTTTTTCAGAGATATCCATAGTTATCGATTCTGTAGTCATCGATTCTGCGGTAGCCGCCGTAAGCGATCCGCGAGGCCGCGCTCGATCTCTCCAAGCTGCGACTCGATGGAGGCATCTAAATTGCCATGTGCGGTTTCGAACAATACGTCGCCGCATTGCAAGGAGGAATCGGTTATCAGTTCCACCTTTTGCGAATTCGCAAACCGCTCGAGAGACTTACGAATGGCCTGTTCCTGATCGGGATGCACGCGAACGCGGCACAGCTCGCGGGATTGGAGCTTGTCGAGTGCAACGCGAATGAGGCCCTCAATCGACTCCGGGTCGAGCGTCAATTCGCGGTGCAACACGCGCCTGGCGATCGAAATCGCCAGCTTGAGAAGATCGCCTTCTGCCTCATCCCGAATGCGCGAGCGAAGCGACGAGAGGCTCGCGAGACTTCGTCCTAATTGATCGATAACCGATTGCAGTTCGGCTGCCGCTTGTTCCCGCCCCACGGATTTTCCTTCGGTGAAGCCGCGATGATGGGCCTCCTGCTGGATGCGTTGGCGCTCGATTTGCGCATCTTGATCGCGCTCTAAGACCGACCGTCCCGACGGGACGTCGTTCATCTCGATCGAATTCGATTTCGGTTTGGGCGCGAATGTAGTCGCAGCAGCACGCCATGTGATTGGAGTGACCACGCCTTGCTCCGCCTCGCGGAGGACTCTAGACGACGTATTGGTCATCGCTGCCGCCTCCCTTCAGACTGAGCACGCCCTCGGTTTCCAGTTGCCGCAGGACGGCAATGATCCCCTGCTGTGCGGCTTCCACTTCGCGAATTTTGACGGGCCCTAAAGCCTCCATATCTTCGAGCAACATGGCGGCGCCGCGTTGCGACATCCCTTTCAATAGGTGCTGCCGTAATTCGTCATTGGTTCCCTTGAGGGCGGTGGTGAGCTGACGGCGATCGGCTCGCGCCAGAAGTTCCTTGACGCCATTGGCGTCGAGCGCCATCAGGTCGTCGAACACAAACATCTTTTGACGAATCGAATCCATAAGCTCTGGATTCTGTTCTCCGATCTGGGCGAGGATTTCGGTGCTCAGTTCGGTGTCAAGCTGATTGAATATTTCCGCGACGGCGCGGGGGCCGCCCGATGGCTGCCGTTTCATCTCTCCCAGAGACTTGAGCTTTTGGCCGATGACAGCCGAGATCTTGCCGACTACGGCAGGCGAGATCTTGTCAAGTTTCGCGATACGAAAAGCGACATCCGACCGAGCCTCCGGTTCCATTGACGCGAGGACACCGGCAGACTGGGAGGGATTCAGTTGAGAAAGAACGATCGCCACGGTCTGCGGGTGCTCACTCTTCACAAAGCGCGCCAGCAGTTGCGGCTCGACGTTTTGCAGCTGCCGTGCGCTGCCCATCTCTCCGTGCCCGCCGGGCAACTGGTCCAGGTGCTTCTTGCTCCCTTCGGGGCCGAAGGCGCTGGTGAGAATCCGTTTCGCGTACGCGATGCCGCCGGGGCCGACGCGAGCTAGGTCCGACGTCGCATCACAAAACTCTTGTAAGACCGCTTCCGCCTCGGCGGCCGTGACCGACGAAAGATCTGCAATAGCACCACTGACCGCCTGTACTTGTTCTTCGCTGAGCTGCTTCAGTAAACCGGCAGACGCCTGATCGCCTAATGCAATCAGAAGAACGGCCGCTTTTTGTGCGCCGGTGAGAGTCCCGGAGCCGCTAGGAGTCGCCATTACGAACTAAACCTGCCCTTCTTTGAGCCAGCC
>DASXNP010000229.1:0-5312 GCA_036494985.1 Binataceae bacterium (SeqCode) | reverse complement strand
CCATCGATGAGAGCTTGGACAGCAGCCTTTCCTGAGCTTGTGCCGAGACCTGAAGATTCATAGAGATCTCTCCCCCATCGGCTGCACAATAATGACGGCCGGTGTGTAATTAAACCCTACAAAGAGTTAGCTCAGATGCCTGCGTAGGTCAAGGGAGGAAGAAACGTCGGTAAAAAATTATCGTGGCGCGCTCTCAGGCCCCGGCGATCGTCATCTCGGCTATCTTGATCGTCGGCGCGACGGTGGACGAGCGCCAGTTTAGATCGTTACCGATCATTTCGACCCCGGCGATCATGTCCTTCAGGTTGCCCGCGATCGTGATTTCCTGCACCGGGTAGGCGAGTTCGCCGTCCTCGATCCAGATTCCGCCGGCGCCGCGCGAGTAGTCGCCAGTGACCATGTTCACGCCGAAACCGATCGTTTCAGTCAGGTAGAGTCCATTTTTCACCGAGCCGATTATCTGCGCGGGCGTGTAGCTTCCGGGCTCGAGATACAGATTGGTGGTCGAGACGCTGGGAGCCTCGCCGATTGAGCGCGCGGCGTTGCCGGTGGACGCGAGGCCGAGCTTGCGCGCGGAATAACAGTCGAGCAGATAGGTGGCGAGCACGCCCTTGTCGATCACGTTCTTGCGCGAGGTCGGCAGTCCCTCGCCGTCGAAGGGCTTGGAGCCCAGTCCGCCGGGGATGAGCGCGTCGTCAACGATCGTAACGCCGGGCGCGGCGATCGTTTTGTTCAACTGCCCGAGTAAAAACGAAGCTCCCTTGTATAGCGCAGGACCCGAGGCAGCGCCGACGATCGAACGAATCAAGCCGGCCGCCATGTCAGGATCGAAAACTACAGGTGCGTGCGTGGTCTTGATTTTACGCGCGCCAAGCCGGCGCAAAGCTCGCTTAGCGGAGGTCACACCGACCGACTCCGCGTCTTCGAGTTTTCCGAAGCGCCGGTTCGAGGTGTACCAGTAGCCCTGTTGCATCGCGTCGCCGTCCTGCGCGATCGGCGCCACCACGAGGCTGTACGAAGTGCCCGAATATTCGGCGGAAAAGCCCTGGCTGTTGGCGAACAGCACGCGGTAGCGGCCGGAGCTGAATTCGGCGCCGCCTGAATTTTTGATGCGCGGATCGAATTTCAGCGCCGCGTTTTCTCCGGTGCGCGCGATCTCGAGCGCGCGATCTGCGCTCACTATTCCGCTGTCAGGATCGGCCAAAGAGAGCTCAGGCAATGATTTCGGATGCAGTGACGGCTCGGGCAGTCCCGCCCATGGATCGGCAGCCGACAGGCGCGCGAGCTCGACCGTACTCGCGACAAAAGCGCCCAGCGAATCGCGCTCGAGTTCCGCCGTCGAGGAAGTCGCGGAAGATTGTCCACAAAACACTCGCAGACCAAGCCGGCGCTCGCGCGAGCTTTTGAGCTTCTCGACTTCGCCCATTCGCACGCCAGCTTCCAGCGACTCCGCGGTGACGCACAGAACTTCCGCTGCGCTAGCGCCCTTGCGGCGGGCTTCATCGAGCGCCCAATTGGCGAGTTCAATATCAACGGTCGCCATCAGATTTTTCTCACTATGATTTTCAATTTTTCAGGCGCGCGTGCCGCCGACCGTTATGCCGTCGATACGAATGGTTGGAAGGCCCACGCCCACCGGCACCGATTGGCCATCCTTGCCGCAGGTGCCGACGCCCGCATCGAGCGCGAGGTCGTTGCCGACCATCGAGACACGAGTCAGCACGTCGGGACCGTTGCCGATAAGCGTCGCGCCCTTCACCGGCCGCGTCACCTGGCCGTCCTCGATCAGGTAAGCCTCGCTCGCTGAGAAAACAAATTTGCCGTTGGTGATATCGACCTGCCCGCCGCCGAAGTTGACGGCGTAGAGGCCTTTCTTCACGGATTTAATAATGTCCTCGGGCGTCGATTCGCCGTTGAGCATGAAAGTGTTGGTCATCCGGGGCATCGGCGAATGCGCGAAGCTCTCCCGCCGGCCATTGCCGGTCGGCTCCATCTTCATGAGCCGCGCGTTCATCCGATCCTGCAGATAGCCGCGCAGGATTCCCTTTTCGATCAGCACCGTGCGCGAAGTGGGCGTGCCTTCGTCGTCAACGTTGAGGCTGCCGCGGCGATTTGGAATTGTACCGTCGTCGATCACAGTGCAAAGTTCGCTCGCGACTTTCTGGCCGATTCGATCCGCGAACGCGGAGGTCTTCTTGCGATTGAAGTCGCCTTCGAGTCCGTGGCCGATAGCTTCGTGCAGCAGAATCCCCGGCCATCCCGGTCCAAGCACGACGACCGTCTCGCCCGCGGGCGCATCGACGGCGTCGAGATTCACGATCGCCTGCCGCGCAGCTTCGAGCGCGTACTCGCGCCATCGATCATTCTCGATAAAGTAGTTCCACTCGACGCGGCCGCCGCCGCCATAGGAGCCCATCTGGCGGCCCTTGCCGTCCTCGGCGATCACGGTGACGTTGAGGCGGCATAGCGGCTGCACGTCAGCCGCAACTTGCCCGTCGCTCTTCACGATCATCACGATTTTTTGCTCGCACGCGAACGACGCCATCACGTTTTTCACGCGCGGATCGTGCGCACGCACGGTACGATCGATCTCGCTCAGCAGCTTCGCGCGCTCCTGCACCGGAACTTCGAGCGGCGTGCTTGGGAGATCGTAGAGCGCGTGACGCGCGACCGGAGCGCCGACCTGCACCGCGGCGACTACCGTGCCGCGCTGATCGGCAATCGCGCGGGCAGCCTCGGCCGCCAGACGCATCCTGTCGATCGTGACCTCGTCGGAATACGCATAGCCGGTGCGATCCTCGGCGCAAACGCGGACGCCGACGCCGTGGCTGACGCTCTTGGTGGTGTGATTCACCATCGATTCTTCGAGCGCGAGCCCTTCGGCGCTTTTGTACTCGAAATAGAGATCGGCGTAATCGGCCTTTCGTTCGAGCGCGCTGCCGAGGATTCGCTCGAGCGCGCCGTGGTTCATACCGAATCGGTTGAGGAAAAATTTATCGGGAGCAACAAGTTCGTTGGACATATTATTTTTGCCGCCTGTGAATCAAACATTATCAAAGCGCGCCCTCGCCAAGAAGGTCAGAGAAAAATCGCCTGCGCGGCGGGCGGCATCGACACCGTCGCGGGGGGTGACCCCTGCACCCAGTGAGAAGCGCAAAGTTGCGTGCGGCGGGCTCGGGGAAGAAATCCTGCGGTTCATACCTCCTGTAGTGGTTGCGCATGACTCTACCACTACCGGTAGCTTCGTTCCGTCAAAAACCATTTTTTCTGCCCGCAAACGGCCACGGTTGAATTTCAGACGAGCATGGAGCATCGGGCAGAGAGTAGCACGTTAAATCCGCAGCGATCAGGCTAAAAAGTTCATCCCCTGATTGAAGTGGCGAAGCGGCTGCGAGACGGGTTACGATTCGCGGATGGCCGCGCGCGAGACACTGGCGCTGATCGATCGGCTGATGCTCGAGATGATCGCGCAGCAGGAAAGCAAAGTGCTCGCGATGGCGCGTGCGATTCATCCTGGGCTCACTTCAGAGGACATCCGCAACCCCAACGATTTCGCCGATCTGATGGCGAGCGGCGAGTGGAACTTCGAAGACGGAATCCTGTCGGGGCTCAAGAGCGCGCACATCGCGATCCGCGCGAAGCTGCTCGAGAGTATCGAGTAGAAACTTGAATCTACCCTGAGGCGGCCGCGGTCGGCGGGGCAGGACATGGTCCCTGGTGTTGCAGGATGATTGCCAGATCGGATGAGTCTGTGAGTCCGTCGAGGTTAACGTCGGCCCAGCTTGAATACCCCGAAAGCCCCTGGAAATACTCCCAGGCGGCGATATCCGCGTTGTTCACGACCCCATCGAGGTTGATGTCGCCAGGGCACGCAGGCTGTGACGCCAACAGCTGTGCAAGCTGCGCGGTTAAACTGATGTAGTTCTTTTTCTGCAGGCGGTTGAGTGGCTTGCCGGTCGCCAACAGATTGGAATCGGCTGTGTCGAGCTTCGGGATAGGAACATTTTCGTTGATTCGATAAAACTCCCTGGTCGAGGTCGCAACGCACGCGTTCGAAGTCGCGTCGTAGGCCTCGAAGCTGTTGACCACTACCTTGTAGCTGGCATTGCGGATCGCAACCGCCTCAAGCGGATAGATGTTGGTCGAAATTGTCTGGGCGTGATTTGCCTGCCAAACGGCTACGTCACAGCACAGCTTCAACCCGTCCGCCGGTATGCCTGCAGTGCTCGGATCGGTCGCGCCCGGACCCCACCATATCCCGCTATTGTCCTCGCACACGCCTTTAGTCGGAGCGATCTGCGAGCAAGTGGTTGTGTTGAATTGGCATGGACTGTTGATCTCGCCGTTGGCGTGGAGGTTCGTGCCTATCTGGGTGAAGTTCGTTTTGCGTATGCTCGGCTGCGACGGGTTCAGCAGATACGGAAGAATGGCCTGCGCATCCACGGTGCGCGGTACGCTTTGGTGCACGCCGATTCCGGCGAGCTCGCCGAACAGCTGATAGAGGTCCGCGATATTCACCATCGCATTCACCTCGCGGCCGGGCTTCTTCACCGGCGGGCCCGCAACGATCCCGGGACACCATACGCCGGTTTGATAAACACTGGATTTCGAGCGGCTGGTATCGAACGGCGCTTTCACCACCGTCCCCAGGCTCCCATTGTCGGTCACCAGAACGATCACCGTGTTGGTCTGCTGCGGGCGATAAATCAGCTGGCCGTTCGGGCCATGGCTGGCAAGCCCGGTTGCCACCAGCAGGCGGCCGACCTCGTTGTCGAGCGCCTCTTCCATCTGGTTCGTCACGACTCTTTGGTCGAGCGAGTTGGAACAATCAAGGTTACTGCTGTCTGGCTCCGATGTGGGCAGCAATTGAATCGGAGGTTGCATGACCGGAGTGTGGGCCGTCGCGAAAGAGAGGCTCACCATCCAGGGCTGACTCGTCGGCTGTTGATTGATCCAGTCGATTGCAGCATCGACCGGATCGGTGCCGCGATAAGTCCGCGCGCGAATATCCGTCGAGGGCACTTGCTCGATCGACCCGTCCTCATTGTTTATCGTGAGCGGCGAAACGTAGTGCCCACTGAGCGTGCCGAAGTTGATGTAGTCGGGGGCGGGATTGATGCACGGCTGATTTGGATCGAAGATGCCGCCGGAGTCGCGGCATACACGACCCGGAGCCTCCGCACCTGATTTAGTCGTCACTGCACAAGTATTGTTGCCGCTGTAGCAAGCACCCGTATCGGCGCCGCCATGGTTCGCATCGCGGACGAAGCCGCATGACCAGGTTCCGGGCGGGGACACGCCGCCGGCGGTCT
>DASXNP010000228.1:0-2567 GCA_036494985.1 Binataceae bacterium (SeqCode) | reverse complement strand
ACGAGGTGAATGTCTTGAAGCCGCATCTGAAAAGTACTGTATTTACGCTGATTTCGCAGGGTGTCTCGCAGAGAGAGATCCATCGTCTGACCGGCATCGACCGCAAGACGATCCGCTTCTACGCCAAATCGGTGCCGACCGAGGTGACCGTCGGCGATTCAAATTCCTCCACCCTGGCCACCGGCTCGATCGCAGCGCTGGAAGTTCAAAATCCCCCACCCCGGCCACCGGCTTTCCCCGCGGAAAAGGCGGCGGCGGCGCCGATCCTCGCCCGCTCAGCCTGCGAACCGCACCGGGAATGGATCGAGGCGCAGGTTTGTCTCGGACGCAACGCCATGGCGATCTACCAGGAGTTGGTGGACACGCGCGGATTTACTCAGGCCTACAACAGCGTCAAGCGCTTTTGTCGTGGTCTGCGGCTGAAGGAGCCCGAGCAGTTCGATCGACTCGAATTTGCTCCGGCCGAAGAATGTCAAGTGGACTACGGTGAAGGCGCACCGACACGCCACCCGGTCAGCGGCAAGTATCGCAAGCCGCGGCTGTTCGTGATGACGCTGTGCTACTCACGCCGTTCGTTCCGTCAGGTCGTCTGGAAATCGAGTACCGAGACGTGGGCGCGGTTGCACGAACAGGCGTTTCGATATTTTTCGGGCAGCACAAAATATGTCTGCCTCGACAATCTGAAGGAGGGTGTACTCAAGCCGGACATCTACGAGCCGGAGCTGAACCCGGTGTATGCCGCGATGCTCGCCCATTATAGTAGTTTTGCCGATCCTGCACGGCCTCGCGATCCCGATCGAAAAGGTCGCGTCGAGAATGCGATCCAGCATACACAGTCCACGGCACTGAAGGGCAAGCGCTTCGAGTCGATCGATGCACAAAACGCATACCTGATGGACTGGGAGGAGCGCTGGGCGGCACCGCGCATCCACGGCCGTGCCAAGCGTCAGGTCGAGGCGATGTTCCAGGAAGAGAAGCCGTATCTGATCCCATTGCCGTTGGAGAGCTTCCGCTACTTCAAGGAAGAAACCCGCACCGTGCAGGACGACCGAACGGTGCAGGTGAACGACTCATGGTACGCCGCCCGGCCGGCGCGCATTGGCAGTGAGGTCATCGTGCGCATCTTCGAGCGCGACCTCGAAATCCGCGACATGATCACGATGACGTTACTGCGGCGCCATCCACTCGCCTACAAAAAAGGCGAAGTGCTGTTGCCCGATGCGGAGCGCATCTTCAACCCCTCGCGCCAGACCCGACAGATCCTGCGTCAAGCCGAGGATATTGGCCCGAATGCACACGCTCTGTGCCAGCGGCTGTTCGACAAACGCGGCCGCGAGGCTCAGAAAAGCATGTGGGGCATCGTCGCGCTCGTGCCGCGCTTGCCGGCCCGCATCGTCGAGCAGGCCGCCACGGTCGCACTTGCCCGGCATGTGAGTTCATCCAAGGCAGTTCGCGTCCTGGCCGAGCAGTTGCTCGCGCAGGCGCTCGCGCGCCTTGAGGCCGATACCGCGCCGCCGCTCACCCAGCAGCACGAGCTCATCCGCGAGCCCACCGAATACGCCGAGTTCTTCCGACAGCGCAGCGATGCTCTCAACCCTTGATCCTAACCAAAAGGTGACCTATGACGATGTCGATCCTTGAAATGAAAAAGACTTTAAAGCAACTGCGCCTCTCCGGCGTACTCGCCACACTCGAGACCCGGCTGCTCGAGGCGCAAACCAGCAATCTATCCGCCCTCGACGTGATCTCCGATCTGCTGCAAGACGAGCTCGACCGGCGGCACACACGATTACTGGACAAATGCCTGCAACGCTCCGGGCTGCCCGAACGCGCGTCCTTGGCTGAGTTCGACTGGACGTACAATCCGCAAATACCCAAACGGACTTGCTTCGAACTCAACACGCTGAAGTTTATCGCCGAGGGCAGCAACGCGATCTTGGTCGGCAAGGCCGGCACCGGCAAGAGCCACGTCGCGAAGGCCATCGCGTACTCGGCCGTGCGCGAAGGACTGCACGTCACCTACGTCGAAGCCGACGAACTCCTCAACAATCTCGCGATCGCCGCCGCCGAACCGGTGCGCAAGAAGAAAATGATGAAGCCGCTGATCGACGCCGACCTACTCGTTCTCGACGATCTCTTCCTTCGCCGGAAAATCGCGACTGAATCCGCCGACGAACTGCAGGCAATCCTACATCGCCGATACTCGTCGCGACGCAGCTGCATTATTACGACGAATCGCGTTATCGATGACTGGAGCAAATGCCTGGGCGATGCGGCGCTTACAACCGCAATCCTCGACAGACTTTTGCATCGAAGCATCCCCGTCGAGTTCCGAGGCCGCAGCTATCGACTCAAAGAAGCCTCAACCCGGCTTGTCAACGCCCAGGAATCCGCGTAACACTCCAACCGATCTTGTCGTCACCCGTTTTGAACCGCTAACTCACGCTATCACGATCGAGTCAAGTGGGGGATTTTGGGTGGCCACAGATGGAGGAATTTGAAGTGGCCATTCGGGGCGCTGGCGGCAGCGGCACCAGAAACGAATACGTAGGGCCAAAAAAGGGGTA
>DASXNP010000227.1:0-1849 GCA_036494985.1 Binataceae bacterium (SeqCode) | reverse complement strand
GCGATTGTTCGTCAAACGCAGGGCCTGCGCTGCGAAGTCGTTGGTCCGGTAGTTGATCACCTCATCCGCACCGAAGCAGCGGGCGACTTCTAGCTTCTCGTCGAGCGAGACCGTCCCGATCACGCGGGCGCCCGCCGCCTTGGCAATCTGCACCGCGGCAAGTCCAACGCCGCCGGCCGCCGAATGAACAATGACGACTTGTCCGGGCGCGATGTGATGGCACGTATGGAGCATGTGCCACGCCGTTATCGCCGCGATCGGCAACGCCGCCGCCTGCTCGAAACTCATATCCTCCGGCAGGGTAATCGCACGCGACGCTCTAAGGCGCGTGTATTCGGCGAACGCGCCCATGCCGACGTAGGCGACGCGCATCCCCGGCTTGAGAAGCTCCACGTCGGGCGCCACCGCTTCGATCACCCCCGCGGCCTCCATTCCAGGCGTGTCGGGCAAGACCGGCTTGACCAGATAGGTCCCGCGGATGAAGAAAGTGTCGCCGAAGTTCAGCGCGATTATTCGATTCCTAACCACGATCGTGCCGCCCCGCAGCTCGGGTCGGGGAATCTCGGTGGCGCGCAATACTTCCGGACCGCCAAGCCGGTCGAATTGGATCGCTTTCATGAGCCTTTGGGCCTGTGTACCACGAATCCTAGCTCAGTTTTGCGCGAGCAAGAGCAGGGATACGCCAAACGGCACCGACATCCGGCCGATCACATAACGCTCGAGGCCGAAGACCGAATTGAGAATCCAGTTTAGCGGAGCGGGCGGCATCGCGAGATCGTGCTGGCGGCGGTCGCTGCGCGGCAAGATCAACCGCCGAACCGTCCGAATCGCCGCGATCGGCGCGAACAACAACGAATTGAAATAGCTTGCGTAACGAACGCGATAACCTGCCTGCGCAACCAGGGCGCACAGCGGTGCTTTGACGTAGCGTCGCAAGTGATGGTGGGCTTCATCGTGGCTGCTCCACAAGAAGGGCAGCGCCGGCACGGTAATCAGTAGCGAGGCGCCCGAGCTAAGCCGCCCGCGGATCGCGCAGAGTGATTCGACTTCGCGCTCCAGATGCTCGAGGACGTCGGTCATCAGGCAGAGATCGAACTTGTGGGGCGCAAAGGGAATATCCTGCGGAAGCCATCCGCGATCTACGGTTGCGCATCCGCGTTTGCGTGCGAAATCGATCGCCAGCGGCTCGCTTTCGAGTCCGAAGACTCGGCCGTGGCGCGCCAGCATCGGCAGATTGCCCCCCGTGCCGCATCCGACCTCGAGGATTGCCGCTTCGCAAGGCAACCGCAGAGTTTCGATGACCTTCTCCAGAATGGCGCGCCGCGCGGAAAACCACCAATGCGCATCCTCGACTTCGGCCATGCGCCGGTAGATGCCCGGATCCATTAAGTCTCAGGCCTGCGAATCGGGGCGGCTGGCGACCCCGGCGCGTTAAGCTTTTTCTTCGAAGCCGTATAGCTCGCTGACCAGATAGAGCGGTCGCCCTTTCACTTCGTTGTAAATCCGCCCGATGTATTCGCCGATGATTCCGAGCGTGATCAATTGGATTCCGCCCAAAAACAGCACGACCACCATCAGCGAAGCGTAGCCGGGGACGTCGATACCGTGGATGAGCACCAGCGTCGCCAAAAAGATGGCGTACAGAAACGACAGCGCGGAAATACCCAGTCCCACGTAACTCCAGACCTTCAGCGGCGACGAACTGAAGGACGTTACGCCATCAATTGCAAAGTTCCACAACCGCCAGTAGCTCCAATTGGTCGCGCCCGCGTGTCGGGTCTGGCGATCGTAGGGCAGCGCTGCTTGGCGAAATCCGACCCACGCGAACAGGCCCTTCATGAAGCGGTTG
>DASXNP010000226.1:0-10942 GCA_036494985.1 Binataceae bacterium (SeqCode) | reverse complement strand
GACGTTGCTGATGGCCGAAAAAGGCGACCTACGGGATTCAATGGTTTCAGAGACTTTCGTCCGTCAACAGCTGATCGTTCGCGATGCGGGCGGCAATGGAATTTTGCTGGTCGCCGAGTCTCATGCCTGGTCACTGCCATCCTTCGAGCTGCCTGATCGGCACACGGCTGACACAGATTACATCAATCAAGTCGCGCTCGAGCGGTTCGGCATTGAGGTGACGGTCCTGCGCTGTCTTGATGACACCCGCGACGGCAGCAAGACTATCCGCACCTACGAAATGGAGCTTCATGGTGCGGACCCTCCCGACACGTCGGGGCTTCGCTGGTTTGATCGCGACGAGATCATTGGTCTGTCAGGGCGATTCCACGGCGATCGCGCCGCCGTCGAAAAGTGGTTCACCAAGGACTCGCTGGCGCACGACGAATTGCCGAACTGGCAGCGCGTTGGATGGTGGCGTGCGGCTACCGATTGGATAGCGGACCGAATCGTTGCGAAGCACTCAAGCCGGATTGTGAAGATGATACAGCGCCGACAGTGGGGCTCGTCGTGTGTCATTGAGATCATCTGCGATGAGGGAAAGTACTTTTTCAAGGCGACACCGCAAAAAAGTTGTGAGCGCGACCTGGCAGTCTTCCTCGCGCGTCATAGCCCCGCAGTGCCGCGGGTGGTTGCCGTCCATCCCCAACACAACTGGATGCTCATGCGCGCCTTCGCGGGAAGTTCACTTGAGCAGTCTTGCGACGCTGCGCGATGGGCCGCGGGTTTGGCGGCCTATGCCGAGATCCAGCTGCGATGCACTTCGATGACTGCAGAACTGACACGCCTTGGATGTCAGAGGCTCGATATGAAGAAGGTGAGCGACGATATCGACGCCCTTCTGTCCGACTCAGTCGTGCTATGTGAAGGTGAACCTGAGGGCTTGTCGGTGAAGCAGATCGAGTACTTGCGGACAAAGGCGCCCGGGCTTAAACGCGGATGCGCGCGGCTCGCCGCCTCCGCCGTACCCTTGACGATTGAGCACGGCGACTTGTGGCCGGGGAACATCCTCGTGAACGAAACCGGATGCGCGATTCTCGATTGGGAGGACGCCCGACTCGCTCATCCTTTTTTCAGTGCCGCTCCGCTGATAGCGGGAATGGAAACCTACCAGCCCGAAATGAGTCTTCGCGATGCGCACAATCGTTTCTGCGAGATCTACGTCCGCGCTTTCGCGAGGTTTGGTGACCCCAAAACATTGCGCGAAATGTTCGCAGTCGCGTTGCCGATTGCGATGCTTGAGATCGCGATTCGTTATTGGCGACAACCGCCTGCAATAGTTGCCGTGAATCCTTGGATGAGGACCCTGGTGCCATATTTCGCGGGCTTACCATATCGTGGACTGGGCGTTGACGATGACTGGCCCGACTCGGTCGAGAAGCCGCATTGAGCGGCTCACAACGAGGATCGTCCAATACCAGGGTTTCTTCAGTCTCGATTGAGGTGCAAAAGATTGCGACCGCGGCGCCATTGTTTACAACCGCTGGAAAATCGCCGGAAATCGAGACTCGTCGGCGGAGGACCCAAGTGCGCAGCCAACTGCGCGGGGCCTCAAATTCCTTAAATCCGGGAAGATAGAGTGACATAAGGCTCCGGATTTCTGGCCCACATTCCCCACCGGAACCGAGGAGGGAATTAATCATGGCTGAGCAAGGAGTTCCTCCAGTAACGGGGGACGAATCGAGAGCCGAAGACACCCGTGCGCTGGTCGGTCCGGCCGCGTCGAATGCGAACCCAATGGCTCCACATCAGGTAGCGCCGACACGCGTGCCGCCTGCAGGTCGCTTATTTCGGCTCTGCCGGGTCGGCTAGGCCCCCGCGCCGTACATCCGCCACGACTCGTTGCCCGCGGGCAATTGAAAGAGCTTGGCTGCGTTCTCACGCATGATTGCCTGCCGTTGTGGCTCTTGGAGATGGGCGGTGTGTTCTGCAAGCAACTGCTGCGAGCGCGGCCAGGTTGAATCGGTATGGGGGAAATCACTGGCCCACAGGAGTTGCGTGTATGGCATCTGATGCAAGGAGTTGAAGGCGGTCGGGTCGTCCTGAAAGGTCATCCAGACGTTACTCTTAATGTATTGACTCGGCAGCTTGGACAAGCCCTTGATCACCCCATTCTCGAAATTGAATTTGGCTGCGTGGTCCATGCGATGCATGTAGTGCGGCATCCAACCGGCATCGCCTTCGGCGCACACCAGTTTCAATTTTGGATGGCGCTCGAACACCCCACCCAACACCATGAGACCAACCACATCTTGCACTGCGCGAATGATGCCGAGGAAATTGTTCATCTCGTGCCCGCGATGGGGCATGCTCAGAGTAGCGTCGCGTGAGGTCAGAATGTGAAAGCAAATCGGAAGTCCCAGGTCCGTGGCACACTCCCACAAGGCATCATAATCCTTATGGTCGTAGTCTTCGTGAATCGGGCGGCCTGGCATCATCATGCCTACCATCCCCATCTCCTTGGCACGGCGAAAATCCTCAATCGCCCGGTCCACACTTAAGACCGCGGTTTGCGCCAAGCCGAATACCCGATGCGGCGCCTCACTACACATCGCTTGCAGCCAGCGATTGTAAGCTTTCATGCAGGCGTCCTTGTACTCGGCATCGCGGTGCATGCACAGGCCCATCCCCACTGAGGCGTAAACCATCTCCGCGGCAATCCCGTCCTGGTCCATGTAAGGCAGCCGCGCCCGACCCCCGTAGGCGCCCTCCCGGACATCCGCAAACTTAAGCCTCCTGGCGCGCTCGTTTCGTTCTTTGATGCTAAACCCCGCCCCGTCGATGAAGCCCAGCGCCACCGGCCGCTTCATCCCCGGCACCACGAAGGCCTCGGTGCCGTCATCTTGCGCAACCACCCGCGGTGCGTTGTCGCGATACTTAGGCTCGATGTAGTCCACATAACAATTGGGCGGTTCACACACATGACCGTCCGCCGAAATGATGCCGCGAGGAATCACGTTAAGCTCTCCTTTTCGCTGGGTTCTTACCTGTGCCGGCTTGCTTCGGGTTTAGCAATGACGCCGCCCACCTCGCCACGCCTCCGTTCCAAAAGATTTCGCTTTAGCAATTGCCCGCTCACGCCGCCATCTCCCCAGCCCTTACTTTGAATCGGCTCGACCCCATGAATTACCTCGAAACTACCGAAAACTAAGCGGGCGGATTGCATTGGCAAACCCTGGCGATGGCCGTGATGGCCATCGCCAGTTCGGTTGACGGACTATCATCAGAATTCGTTCAGGCGGCCTGATCCGTTCGATCTTCCGCCTTCTCGCTCCGCTTCAGCCTTCCGGGACGTGCGCCGGTGTCGATGCCGTCGCGCCGCGTCGCGACGCCGTTTACGAGAGTGAAGTCGTACCCGTCGGCATCCTGCAGATAACGCGCCCCGCCGGCGGGCAGATCGTTTACCATGTAGGGGCGGAGCAGCCGCAACCGATCGAAATCGATGATGTTCAAATCAGCGCGCTTGCCCGGCTCGAGCACGCCTCGATCGGTGAATCCAAAAAGCCGCGCCGTGTCGTTCGATTGCTTCTTAATCAGCGTTTCCACAGGGAACTTCGGACCGCGGTGTCGATCGCGCGCCCAATGCGTTAGAAGGTAGGTGCAAATCGACGCGTCACAGATCAGCCGCGCGTGGGCTCCGCCGTCAGCAAGCCCCGGCACGGCGTTGGGATTTCGCAGCATCACCTCGATGCCACGATGATCCTTGTTCGAGTAGCCCGCCGCCAGCGCGATCAGCACTGCTTTGCCGTCCTCTTCGACCAGCCTGTCGTACATATAAGCGAGTGGTTCCACGCCCGCGGCAGCCGCGGCGCCGTTTATCGAGCGCGAAGCTTCAGGCTCGTAATCCGGCACCGGATCGAGTGGAAAGATGTTCGCCATCATGCCCCGAATCAGCCGCGGGAACAGATCGTTCACCGACGAAGACCGCGGCACGTCCGGTTCGTCAAGAATCGCGCGACGTACTTCGGGCTTGCGCATCTCTCGCGCGCGCTGACCGACAGGCAGTTGGGCGAGCTTGCGGTAAGTTGGACGCGCCTGGAAGGCGTGGTAGCTCTGCAGCGAAGTCAATATTCCGCCCGGGCGTCCGTTGTACTGTGCAAAGAGCGGAAGTCCGTCGGCGATCGCGTCATCTTGCCATTTTAAAAGCTTGCGGAACATCTCGGGTTCGGTGTGCACTTCGATTAGGGTGAAGGTGACCGGACGCTCCGACTCGCGCGCGAAGCGCCGCATCCAGCTCCACTCCGCTTCGAGACTGTAGGTGTCGGGCTTGACGCCGACGATTTGGCCGATCGTGCCGGACGGAATCACTTCGAAGACGCCCCGCGCCGCCTTGCGCATCTCGCGCGCGATTGCGAGCAACTCTTCCGGAGCGGCAGTAGTGCCAGGCACCGGACGTCCGTCAACTGCCTGGTGTCCGTTGATGCGCGATGTCGAGAAGCCGACTGCTCCGGCCTCGATCGCCTCGCGCACCATCCTTGCCATCGTTGATGCTTCGCCGGGAGAGGCAGCTTCGTTGTTCGCGCCGCGCTCGCCCATCACGTAACCCCGAATTGCGCCATGCGGAACCATCGCGGCCACATCGATTGCAAGTTCGCGGCGGGAGAGTACGTCGAGGTACTGCGGAAAAGTCTCCCAACCCCACCTCATACCCTCGCTGAGCGCGGCGCCCGGAATGTCCTCGACACCCTCCATGAGTTCGATCAGCCACTTCTCGCTGCCGGGACGGACCGGCGCGAATCCCACGCCGCAGTTGCCCATGACCACAGTTGTCACACCATGCTGCGACGACGGTTTCAGGTCCGAGTCCCAGGTCACCTGTCCGTCGTAGTGGGTGTGGATGTCCACGAACCCTGGCGCGACCATCCGGCCCGCCGCGTCGATGGTTTCGCGGGCCGCCGCAGTGTCAAGTTTGCCGACCGCGGCGATGCGTCCACGCTTGATCGCGATGTCCCCGCGAAACGGCTTGCGTCCGCTCCCATCGACTATGTTGCCGTCTTTAATCAATATGTCGTGCATTCGTTGGTCCTATTTCTTGGTCATTCGCCGATTGATCTGCTAAAGGCCGCGGTAAATCCTTCTCAGGCGAGATCCAGACCCTTCATTCCTTCTGCGCGCCACCTGCGGATCAAGGCGAAGTACTTCTGCGGGAGCGCCGCATATTGCTCGCCCGCGAAACCCGAACCTGCCTCCGGATGACCCTCGTTGTTGTAGTAACCAGGCGTGCACTCACGTTGAAAGCGCGCGTGAAACACCGCTCTGCGCCGGATCTCCGCGACCCATTGAGCCTCGGCCTCCGCGCTGGGTTCAATCGAGCGAGCCTCGTGCTGTTTCGCGTACTCGATGACGTCGGCGATGTGATGGGCTTGTTCGTCAAGTGCATGCGGGAAGTTCGCGCTGATCGCGTTTTGTAGCGGGCCCATATGAAAACAATTCGGGAAGCCGTGGCTGAAAAAGCCGTGCAGCGTTTTCATGCCGTTAGTCCAGTAATCCGTGAGGGAGTGGCCACCGCGTCCGTAAACTTCGAATCCGGCGCGTCGGGTGTAGGCGGTACCGACCTCGAATCCGGTCGCGAAGATGATGCAATCGACTTCGTACTCGACACCGTCGAACACCAATCCCTTCTCCGTGATACGCTCGACGCCCTGGCCTTGCGTATCCACCAGCGTTACGTTCGGGCGGTTGAAGGTGGGTAGATATTCGTCGTTGAAGGTCGGCCGCTTGCAGAACTGCCGATACCACGGCTTGAGCGCCTCCGCCGTCTTCGGATCCTTGACGATCGAGTCGACGCGCGCACGGACTTGGTTCATCTTCTTGAAGTCGGCCAGTTCCATCATGGCCGCCATGTTGTGCCGAACCTCATCGGATGCGGTCCCCTTGCGCGGCACCATCTGGCCCAGATTTCGGATGATATCGGTCCAGCCGTCGCTCACCAGGTCGACCTCGGCCTGGCCGCCGGTCACCAGCGTGTTGAAGTTGTCCATCCGCGCGCGCTGCCAACCGCCGCTTAGCTCCTTCGCCCAATCAGGATCGGTCGGACGATTGCGGCGCTCATCCACCGATGATGGCGTGCGCTGAAAAACGTATAGCTGCTTCGCAGCCTTGCCCACATGTGGCACGCATTGGATCGCGGTCGCACCGGTGCCGATGATCGCAACACGTTTGTCGGCAAGCTTGTGCAGATTACCGGCGGTGTCGCCGCCGGTGTACTTGTAGTCCCAGCGGCTGGTGTGGAAGGTGTGCCCCCTAAAGGTGTCGATGCCGGGGATGCCAGGCAGCTTGGGCCGGTTCAGCGGTCCATTCGACATGATCACGTACCGCGCGCTTAGGTGGTCGCCGCGACTGGTAGTGACGAGCCATCGGCACTCGTTCTCATTCCACCTGAGTTCCTTGATTTGGGTCTGGAACAGTGCGCCGCCATATAGGCCGAACTTGTTCGCGATGCGCCGCGAATGCTCCAGGATTTCAGGCGCGAAGGAGTACTTCTCCTTCGGCATGTAGCCGGTCTCCTCCAGCAGCGGCAGATAGATGTAAGCCTCGATGTCGCATTGCGCACCGGGATAGCGGTTCCAGTACCAGGTGCCGCCGAAATCGCCGCCTTTCTCGACGATACGAATGTCCTTGAAGCCCGCCTCGCGCAGGCGTGCTCCGGCCAGCAGTCCGCCGAAGCCGCCGCCGGTTATCAGCACCTCGACGGTCTCATCGATCGGCTTGCGAGTGAAGCCGGGGTCCACGTACGGGTCATCGACGTAGCGAGTGAAATCGCCCCTCACTTCGAGGTACTGCTCGTTGCCATCGGGGCGGATGCGCTTGTCGCGCTCTGCGCGGTATCTCGCGCGCAGCGCCTCGGGGTCGAAATCGACACCGGGCACGGCGTTTTTCACGTCGCTCGAGAAATCACTCATGTCGACTCTCCTTACGGTCGTACGATTGGCTAACGCCGTTCGGACATCCAAGCTTGGTTGATCATCACTACCACTAGTCGATTAGGTCTGACAAACTTAAGCCCACCGGGCGCGCACGCTACGGGTTCACACCGAAACCTGTAGCTTAAGACGCGTCCTGAGTTCGGTCGTTGCGAAGCTTCGGTCGGCTATCACATCCGGCAAGGACAGCTTGGCGACCCGTCGCTTGACGCCTGGGTTCTCATCGATGCAGCTTCTTGCCAGGCGGCCGACTATCGCTTCGCGATGCGGGCGCGGTTCCCCTGGCCCGAGGGCAGAGGGTTGACCGGGCATCGTTAGATCGTAGTTGGACAACTCGCCGTGGTCGAAGTTCCCATAATCATCGCTGGTGGAGGGCCGGTCGGGCTCGCCCTCGCGATGGATCTCGGTTGGCGCGGAGTGCCGAACCTTTTGTTCGAAGAGCGCATTCCAACCGAGCCGCCCAATCCCAAATGCAACACGACAAACGCGCGCTCGATGGAGCATTTTCGACGGCTCGGATGCGCCGATCGCCTGCGCGCAGCTGGCTTGCCCGTCGATCATCCGACCCACGTGCTCTACATCACGCGCTTAAATGGTCACCTGCTCGGGCGCCTGAATCTGCCGCCGTCGTCGATGCGCCGTCAAGACACAGGCGCGCTCGACCAAGGATGGCCAACGCCGGAACCGCAGCATCGCATCAGTCAGATCTTCGTAGAGCCGATTCTGTACCATCATGCGAGGACCTTTCCCGCGGTCGAGATCCGGCGCGGCTGGCGGGTCGAGAATTTCTCCCAGCGCGATGGCGAGGTGTCGGTCGAAGTGGTCGAAATCGTCAGCGGTCGGCGCGAAACGCATCGGTCGCATTACCTGGTTGGTTGCGACGGCGGGCGCAGTACCATTCGCCGCCAGCTCGGCATTGAGTTAAACGGCACCGAGGTCATCGGGCGCAACGTTTCGGTGTATTTTCGCTCGCCGAAGCTGATCGAGCACGACCGCAACGGCCCGGCATGGATGTACTGGATCATCAACCGAGATCAGTTCGCCACTCTCGTCGCTCTAGACGGAAAAGAACTGTGGCTGCTTCATCTGACGGTACCGCCTAACAAGGACTTCGCCGACATCGACCTGAAGGTGGCGATTCCTGCCGCCTTGGGCGTCGAGCTGGCTACGGAAGTTCTAGGACTCGAACGATGGACCTCGCGCCGACTAGTGGCCGACCGTTATCGCGACGGCAACGTCTTTCTTGCCGGCGACGCGGCACACATCTGGATTCCGCTAGGCGGCTTCGGCATGAATGCGGGCATCGGTGATGCGACCCATCTCGCATGGCTGCTTTCGGCCGACTATCACGGTTGGGCCGGAACGCGACTGCTCGACGCATACGAAGCTGAGAGGCGTCCAATTGGCGATCTCGTATCGGGCGCAGCGGTCCAGATCATGAAAAATCGCGGTCCCGCGATGCGGGTGGAGGAGGGCCTCGAGGACAATACGGCAGCGGGTGAGGCGATGCGCCGTGCGATGGGCGAGCGAATCGTCGCGGCGGATGCCTCGCAATTCAACAGCGTCGGAGTGCAGCTCGGCTACTACTATGACAACTCACCGATCAACGTGAGCGACGGCACACCGCCGCCGGTTTTCAGTCTCGACAAGTACGTGCCCACATCGCGACCGGGCTCGCGCGCTCCGCACGTGTGGTTGCGAAATAGAAAGTCGCTATACGACGCGCTTGGCCGCGACTTCACGCTGTTGCGCCTCGGCACCGTAGCCGGCGATGTAAGCACACTCGCAGATGTCGCGAAGAACAGAAGGGTACCGCTGAAGGTGCTTGATGTTTTTGAGCCGGAGGTCCTTGCGACGTACGAGAACTTTCCCTTGGTGCTGATTCGGCCCGATCAACACGTCGCTTGGCGAGGCCGGGAACTTCCTAACGATCCCTTTGCGCTCATTGATCGCATCCGCGGCGCTTAGATCCAAAGCGCCCTCTGCTGCACAGCACCGAGAACTTCGATGGCGCCACAGGGTCGTATTGCCAAATGAAGAGACCGGCGGGCCGGTCGCCGCGAAGCTTTAATAGTGAACGCCGGCTTTCGCGTCAACTGACTCGAGAGATGTCAATCGAACATCAGAACGGTACGTGTGACTTCGCCCCGCTTCATTGCCGCGAAGGCGTCATTTACGTCTTCCAGCCTTGCGCGGCGGCTGATCATATCGTCAAGGTTGAGGCGCCCTTGCAGGTAGAAATCGATGTAGCGCGGCATATCGATGCGAAACCGGTTGCCACCCATCATGGTACCCTTGATCGTTCTTTCTGTGAGCAGCTTGGATCCCTCGATTTCAACTTTTTGCCCGACCGGTATCATGCCGCAGACTATCGCCGTCCCACCCATTTTGAGCACGCTGAAGCATTGTTCGGCGAGCTTCTTGAGACCTACGGCTTCAAACGAATAGTCAACGCCGGGGCCGCCAACCATCGTTCTGATAGCTTTGACCGCATCAGTGTTTGAAGCGTCGACCGTGTCGGTGGCGCCGAAACGCCGGGCTGTCGCCAGTTTATTCTCGAACTGATCGACGGCGATAATCTTGCGCGCGCCAGCTATTCGCGCGCCCTGGATTATCGAGATGCCGACCCCACCACAGCCGAAGACCGCGACCGTCGAACCCGGTTCGATCTTCGCGGTATTGAGTACCGCACCTACCCCGGTGGTGACTCCGCATCCGATCAACGCGGCGCGGTCGAGCGGCATTTCATCGATGATTTTCACCAAGGCGTGTTCGTGGAGCAGCATCTTTTCCGCGTAGGTCGAAAGGTCGCTGAACTGATGTATCGGCCGCCCGCCCTGCGACAGTCGGGGTTTGCTACCTGCCGGCCGTTGGGTCGCCTGACGATTCGCGCATCGGTTAGGGTGACCCGACATACATTCATCGCAGAAGCCGCAGAACACCGAAGGGCACGAGATGACGTGGTCGCCCGGCTTCAGATAGGTCACCGACTTGCCCACCTTCTCTACAATGCCCGCAGCCTCGTGGCCTAAAACGGCGGGCGCCTCATGCGGATAAAGACCTTCGACGAAATGGAGGTCGCTATGACAGACGCCGGTGGCGGCGGTTCTGACCAGAACCTCATGATCCAAAGGGTCGTCGATATCGATTTGCTCGATCGACAATGGCTGATGCGGAGCACGAAAAACCGCCGCTTTCATTTTAGCTCGCTCCTTGTGCTAAGGACCTTGCCGCCCTCCAACAATTTGCTACTACCCAGCGTGCGATCGCAAATGAATCTGCGGACGATTCTTTCTAGCCCCAGAACTGAGCGATGGACGGTTGCCAGACGCTGGGCGTCGCTCCCGACTCCGATCGCGCTGCGTTATTCTGCGAGACGCTGAGAAGGTAGTAGGGGGATGTTTTAAGCATTGACGGGGAGATTTCGCGGTTGCCAAGCAAAGCCGAGAAAAACCGGAATCGCTACGCAGTTAAATGGTCGATCGCCTTAATCCAGCTTTTTCGAAGAGACCGATGTACTTCCTTAGCGCCGAGTCAACCGCGGCCGCTGAGAATGGCCGATGCGCCACTATGTGCTCCGAAACCGCGGAGACCCCCGGCGCGCCGTCAGCAGTTGCACGACACCTCCACCTTTTGATTTATGGTTTCGGGCCGCTTGAATCTGCAACGCTCAAACACAGTCCGTGATTTACCAGGGTAGCCCAAGCATATCGATCGGACCGGGGGGCCACTGGCTTAGCGCAAGCGGCAGGATCATAGTGTCGTGGGGGTATGTCGCGCTCGCTCCAGAGCGCGAGAAGGTCGTCGGACCAGGAACTCGTATCCAGCCCAGCTTTGCGTAGACCGGCGAAACTTCGTGTCGGCAGAGCAAGAATCCGAACTCGACTCGCAGGTCGTCTTTCATGAACTCAGCGGCGCGGGAAAGCATCGCACTGGCGACGCCCTGGTGTCGAAAGGCTCGTTTGGTCGCGACCCCACCT
>DASXNP010000225.1:0-2163 GCA_036494985.1 Binataceae bacterium (SeqCode) | reverse complement strand
TGCTGCAACCCAGCCGCGGCGAATATTTTGAGGTTCATCCATGGATGGAAGCCCTGATCAGCGGCAGCAAGGGCGGTCTCATACTCTCGGGCGAGCGCCAGGGCCATCGCTTCCTCGCGGTCGGGTTCAATCTCTTCCCCTACCTCGGCGGCAAGAATCTTCCCATGTCGGTGCTGACGCTCAACGCGCTAAGTTATCTCGCAGGACTCGGCGCGGACAGCGCTGGCTACCGCACCGGGGAGCCCTGGCTGGTTCCCACGGGAATAGTCGAGGTTGTGATGCCGTCGGGTGAGCGGCTCGCCGTAAAAGGCGGAACCCTGTTTCGCGGAGCGATTTTCCAAGGCATTTATAAGTTGATCGGCGCGGGCGGCGAGACTACTTTTCGAGCCGTCAATCTCGACGATCTCGCGCAATCCGATCTTGAAACGGCAACCCCACTGAAGATCGAGTCGCAAACCGAGGGAACCGCCGGCGCAAAGGCGCTGACCTCGGTGGAAGCGCTCAGCCGCTATCTCATTCTTGCCCTGCTCGCGATCTCCGCATTCGAGGCCATCGTTGCCTACCGCAAGCACCGTTCGAGCGCTCGTTTCCAAGCATGAATTGGTTCGGCCCAATTCCTCAGATCACGCTGGCGAATCCGCGCGCGCTTTATCTTCTGATCGGCGCGGCCCTGGTGATGCTCTGGTCAATCGCCAACGTCGAGTCTCCCCGCAAGGTTTTTGCGCCGCTGTTGCGGGCGTTGGTCCTCGCACTGGTTATCTTTGCGTTGGCGGGCCCCCAGCGGATTGCAAAGACCCAGGGCGCCACGCGCCCGTCGATCGTTGACGTCTCTGCCAGCATCACCCCGCAAATGCGCCAATGGATCGCCGGGCTCCTGCAGAACAGTCTCAAGCTACGCGCGGACGATCCGGTCCTGCTATTTGCCCGCGCAACGGTCAGTTCCAACCTCGCGGAGGCCGCCCGCGATCTGTCGGGCAAAGGATGCGCCGCGTGTCTACCCGAAGGAACGGATCTCGAAAGCGCCTTGCGCGCGATCAGCGCCAGTACCGAGGAAGGGGGACCGATCATTCTGGTCACCGACGGATGGGAAAACCGCGGCGATGCGGAGCGATCGATAGCGGTGCTGGCGGCCGCCCGCAATCGGCTCTATATCTTCACGCCGCCGGTCGCAAACGACATTCCGAACGTGGCAGTTTCGAGCTTGTCGCTTCCCCGCGCGTTGTCCGATGTCGAGCCGTTTAACCTGAGCGCGACGCTGAACAACATGAACCACTTGCCCGCCAGCGGTACGCTCTTGATCTATGAAAACGACCGTCTGATCGCCGAGAAATCGGTTACGCTCGCCAGCGGTGAGCAGCGCTTCGATTTCCCCGTGCGTTCCGAAGCGCCCGGATTGATCTCCTACCGCGCCGTGTTCAAGCCCTCGAATCCGGCGATGGATGCTTTCCCTGAAGATAACTCGGCGCAGGGATGGGTTGGAATCGGAGCGCGCCGACGCGTCCTGATTCTCACCGACTCGCTGCGCGATGCTTCCTATCTCGAAACGGTCGTGAAGCGACTGGCAATGGATCCGGTCGTGATCGACCTCGGCAGCCGAACCTTCGACGGCAGTCTTTCCGGATACGATGCGGTAATCCTCAACAACGTCCCCCGTTCGAAACTCGCGCCCGCGCTCCAGAGCGCGCTTACCGGATATGTCGAGCACGGCGGCTCGCTCGCGATGGTGGGCGGCGATCAGAGCTTCGGCCTCGGCGACTACCAGAACAGCGAACTGGCCAAGGTGATGCCAGTGGTGATGAAACCGCCCCAGCACAAGCAGCAGCAGCGAGCGTTGGTCCTGATTATAGACAAATCCGGTTCGATGAGCCGCGACAACAAGCTGCAGTACGCGAAGGCCGCTGCCTTAACGGTTACAAAAACGCTCGGCGACGACGATCTTTTGAGCGTGATCGGATTTGATTCGCAGCCCTTCGTGGTCGTGCCACTGCAGACCATGAAACAAAGCGGGCCCTACCTAAGCGACATGATCGACCGCCTAAAGGCGCGGGGCACAACCTATCTGTTGCCCGCCCTCAAGGAAGCCGAGCGCGACCTGGCAGGCACCAACGCTTCGCTCAAGCACGTGGTGATCCTCACCGACGGTGAGACCGGCGGCACCGCAGC
>DASXNP010000224.1:0-12807 GCA_036494985.1 Binataceae bacterium (SeqCode) | reverse complement strand
TTCGGCGCGCGCCCTGGATGTCGATATCGAGCAGCATATCGCGCCCCGTTTCGACGGCGGCGTCGAGCGGGCGTCGTGGCGTCCCGTAGCAGGCCTCGAACACCCGGGCCCATTCGGCCATCTCAGATGAGCGAACGCGCTGCTCAAAGTCGTCCTCGGTCACAAATTTGTAATCCACCCCGTCGATCTCGCCCTCGCGCGGGCCGCGGGTCGTAATTGAAACCGACGGCTCGAGCCCGCCGATCGCGCGCAACGCAGCCTTTGAGATCGTGGTCTTACCCGCACCGGACGGCGCCGACAGTATGAAAATTATACCCCGTCGTAGGGGCAGATCGGCCATAATTGACAGTATCCGACCCGGCGCGCTTCTGAAAAGCTCGGCTGGACAGCCGCTCTACTCGACGTTCTGGACCTGTTCGCGCATTTTCTCGAGTTCGCCCTTGATCGAGATCGCTACGCGCGAAAGGGCGGCGTTTTGCGATTTCGCGCCGATCGTATTCGCCTCCCGGTTCAATTCCTGAAGTATGAACTCGATCGATTTGCCCACCGGCCCTTTACGGCTGAGCAGTTCCCTAAGGCCGTGGAGATGGGTCGCCAACCGCGCCAATTCCTCGCTGATGTCGGCGCGCTGAGCGGCGCTGGAGGCCTCTTCGTAGAGACGGCGCTCATCGAGCGGTAAATTCGCCAGCAGTTCGCGCACGCGGCTTTGGAAGTTCTCCATGATGGCGCGCCGTGATGCTTCGGCGAGCTGTTTGACCTCGCTTCGCGCGGTTTCGACTCGCTTAAGACATTGCTCCATGTCGGTTCTGAGCGCCCTGCCTTCGCGCAGGCGGTCGGCCTGCAAGGCTTTGAGCGCACGCTTTAAGGTTGCAAAGCTTAACTCGGCTTCGGATTTCGCCCCGTCGCCCTCCTCAATCACCTGGAAGATCTCGGGCCGACTGAGGATTGCTTCGACTCCGACTTTGCCATCGAGACGGAATCTCTTGCCGATCCGCTCCAGTTCGCCGAGGTACTGGGCCGCCAGATCGTTGTTTACGACCAGTCGGGTAGAAGGGGGACGCATCGCGATGCGCCGCATAAAGACCTCGACCCGCCCTCGCGAGACGACCTCCTGAACCAGCTTGCGAATCTCGTTTTCGTATTCACCCCATCCGCGCGGCAGATTGAGTTTCAACTCGAAGAAACGCTGATTGAGCGCGCGCACCTGGGTCTCGAATCGTACCCCGTTCTTTTCAGCTTCGGCCCGTCCGAAACCGGTCATGCTTTGCATTGCGTCGGCTTTCTCCGCTTGCTTTGCGTTTCTCTCTTACCCACTTAGAGATGCGCGATACAACTCCATGATGCTTTGCGCCATCGCCTTAAGACTGAAGCGATTGACCGCCCGCATCCGCGCTTGCGCGCCGATTTGCGACCTCACTTGAGGCTCGTTGATCAAGCGCCGGAGCTGGCCTGCCAGTTCCGGCGCGCTCGCAGGCTGCGCCAACAACCCACTCCGACCGTCTTCGATCGCCTCAGCGATGCCGCCTGAGCGGCTTGCGACGCAGGCCAACCCGCATGCCATCGCCTCGAGCAGGGCGACGCCTAATCCCTCCCTCAACGAGGGCATCGCGAAAACGTCGAGCGCCCAAAATAGCGCGAGCGGATCCAGCATTGGCCCGGCTATCGTCACCACGTTCTCCAATCCCAGGGCCGCCGATTGCGCCTTCAGATTGTCGGCGAGCGGCCCGGCGCCCGCAATGACGCAGCGAATCGGGTGCGACAAGGAGTCGCGCAGCTCGTAGATCGCCTCGATCAAATGGCGATGGCCCTTGCGTTCGGTCAGCTGGCCGACCGCGCCAATTGCGATCGATTGCGGTCCGATACCCCAAGCCGCGCGCGCTTTTTCGCGCTCCCCGTCCGAGGGCGGACGAAAACGATCGGTATCGACGCCGCTAGGGATGATTTTGATCCGCGCCCGATCTACGCCCGAACCCACCATCGCCTCGGCCACTGCGGATGAAATGGCTACGACGCGGTCGACCGCGCGATGGAACAACCACGGCGCGAAGAGGCGGTTGGGTCGATAATCCATCCGGCGCGTGACGATCGTCGCGGGTCCGCATCGACGCGCCCACGGTGCGAGCGCGTGGGCGCGGGCCGTATGAAAATGAACGACATCGTAGGGCGTGGCGCGCAAAAAGCGCCGCAAGCGAATCCCCGCCGCAATGTCGAGCGCGTTTCGGATTCGCATCGGAAAGCACCGCACGCCGGCCGCTTGTGCGCGATCCCACAATTCTCCATCGGGGTCGCAAAGCAGGTCAGCGCAAGCGCCTTGACGGATCAACTCGCGCGTCAAGCCGAGGACTTGGCTTTCGCCGCCGGCGAAGGCCAACTCCGGATCGACGCCGACGATGCGCAAGGCTGGTTTCTGATTCACTGAGCGACCGCGAGCCCCGCTAGCGATTGGGCAGCGCCGGCTGGGCGTTTGGGTGGCTGTCCGGCTTTAGTCGGTCGCGATCCATGCGCGCGCCGAGCATCGCCGCGGCCCGATTGCGCAGCGAGTGCCAGTTGCGAAGCCCGAGCGCCGATGCGTAGGCCCGAAGCACGCGGATCCGGTCGGCGCGCGTGACGCCGGCGAGATCGAAACGACCCAATTGAACAAAGTTACGCAGGCGCTGGCGCCCGGCCCTGATCGGCCTCGTGCGTCGAGTGCGATCATTGTCGATGAAGGTGAATCGCGCCGGCTCCTGGGTGATGAAAATATTGTACGGAGTCAGGTCGCCGTGGATGAAGCCTGCGCGGTGAAGCCGCGCGACTTCTTCGCCGAGCCGCTCCAGCCACCTCCGCTTGCGATCGACCGCAAGCGTCGCGACTACATCGGCAAGCGGCACGCCCTCCGCGCGGGCGGTAACCAGCATCGATCGGCCGTCGCCGAGATTGGCGCCGCGAATCAAGATCGGCGCAACGCAGAAGCCATGGTTGCGGAGTTCCGTGCCGATCTTGATCGCGTGATCTATTCGCGATCGGCGCAGCAGGCGCCTGAGCGGTTCGAGACCCTTCGGACGGCGATAAACTTTGACGAAAAAATCGACCTTGCGGCCGCCGCCATCAAGTTGAAGATGATAGGTAGTGGCGTGGCGCGAGCGACGAATCGCCGGCTCACAGCGGCCTTCGGCCGCCTCAATCGCGACCGCCATCAACGACCCGAAGCGGGTGCGATTTGCGCTTGCTGCGCGATCGTCGGCGGCGACCGGCGTGAGCACCCATCCTTTATTTGCGGCCCTGCTCGCTCGAACCATGGGCTAAGGGCCGGCCTACGATACTGCGGTGGCTTGCCGGCGGATCGCAGAGCGAGCTTCGAGGGCGCGCCGGACGGTCGCAGCAATCTGAGCGGGCGAAATTCGCCTCATGCATTCGCGATTGATCGGGCATCGGCGTAGATAGCAGCCGTAACAGGGAATTTCCGCTTTGATCGCCAATTCGGCGAAGCCCCACGGTGCAGACCGTTCAGCCGCGGTCGCTCCCCAAATCGAAACCACCGGGCATCCCACTGCGGCCGCGATGTGCATCGGTCCCGAGTCCGGTCCGAACGCAACCGCGCACCGCTCGAAGAGGGCGACGAGCTCGTGCAGTCCGGTCCGGCCCGCAAGGTCAAGATACGGGAGGCCCTCGAGGCCTGCACGAACCTCCTTGGCCAGCGGCGCATCCCCCCTTGCGCCGATCAGCACGGGGAAAAGTGCGGGGGAATCGTGCGCCGGTTTCGCCAAGAGGCGAATCGCTTGCGCGATCGCAGTCGGGAAGTAGATGCGGCTGGGCCACGACGATCCGAGAATTACGCCCAGAACCGGACTGGACGCAGGGGCAAGCAGGGCCTCTATCCGCGAGCGCTCGTGTGGCTTGCCGCTGAGCGCGAATTCGATCGGCACCTGCGGCAACCCCAGCGCGTCGCCGAAAGCTTGATACTGCATCAGTTTGGAGCGCAGATTCGGTTGCCGATCTATTTGGCGCGTGGAAAGAAGGTGGTTGAACTCCTTGGCGTTGGCGGCGGCGAATCCGAGCCGCTCAGGAGCTCCCGAGATGAATGACGCGAAGCCGCTTTTCAGATGGCGCTGCAAATCGATCGCGAGGTCGAACCCGCCACGGCGCAGGTGAAGCAGGAACGGGGCGAACGACCATGGCGCGTTGGAGCGACGATAGATGATCAGTTCGTCGATCCACGGGTGACCGCCAAGAATCGCAGCAGACTTGGCCTCGACCGCCCACGCGATGTGGGAACCAGGCCAGGCGCGGCGGATTCGTCCCGCAAGCGGCAGCGCGCGGACCACATCGCCGATCGCCCCCATAAGGACGATGAGAACACGCCGCGGTTCAACTGCCTTGTTCGGGGTCGAATCCATCCCCAGGTGGATGATAACCCGCAGGCCCTGCGAATAACACGCGCCGCAAAACTGCGAGGTCGACGCAGGCGGCCCAGTTCAGCGGTCGCATTCCCCGCCGATCATGTTGATCATGCCGAACGTGGTGATGATGTCGGGGAGCATCCGGCCGATCAGGATCTGATTCAAAGCCCCCATCGCCAGAAAGCAGGGCGGACGGACGCGGACCCGATAGGGACGCCCGCTGCCGTCGCTGACGACAAAGAATCCGAGTTCGCCGTTGGCGCCTTCGACCGCGTGATAGACCTCGCCCGCTGGGACCTTGACGCCCTCGATTACGAGCTTGAAATGATTCATCAGGCCCTCGATCGAGTTGTAAACCTGCTCTTTGGGCGGCAGGACGATTCTGGGGTCACTGATCTCGATGGGGCCTTCCGGCATCTGCTTGAGCGCCTGTTCGATGATCTTCTTTGACTCCAACATCTCGCGGAAGCGGACGTTGAAGCGGTCGTAATTGTCACCCCGCTCGCCGAGCGGAACTTCGAAGTCGACGCGGTCATAAACCAGATAAGGGTTGGCCTTGCGTACGTCGTAGTTCACGCCGGCGGCGCGCAGGAGCGGTCCGCTAATCCCATATGAGATCGCCTTGTCGGCCGGAAATTCGCCGATTCCGGACATTCGATCGACAAACACACGGTTGCGGGAGAGCAGCTTGTCGGCGTCGGAGAGGACGCCATCGAGGCTTTGGAAGGCGTGCGTTATGCGTTGCTTGAAATCTGCGGGGAGGTCGTGGGTTACGCCGCCCACCCGGCACCAACTAACGGTCAGACGAGCGCCGGTCACGGCTTCGACCAGGTCGTAGAGGAACTCGCGCGCTTCGAGCAAATAAAAGGCAACCGTGGTCGCGCCGACCTCTTGCGATGCCATCCCCAGGCAGGTCAGATGATCGGTGATGCGGGAGACCTCAGACATGATGAGACGGACGTATTTGCATCGCTCGGGTGTATCGACCCCGATCAGTTTTTCGACTGCCAGGGCGAAGGCGACGTTGTTGATGCAGGGGGAGGCGTAGTTGAGGCGGTCGGTATAAGGGAAGGCTTGGGTCCATGTTCCCTGCTCGCACATTTTCTCGAATGCGCGATGCAGGTACCCGACTTCGACATCGCAATCGACGATCCGCTCACCGTCGAGCTTCAGGTTAAACTTGATCGTGCCGTGAGAGGCCGGATGGGACGGGCCCATCTGGATTTCCATTATCTCGTCGGCGGGATCGGAAGCCTCGGTCTTGTTCGCCCAACGCGCGGGCAGTGCCATTTTGGTTATTTTTGCTCCAACTGAATCGCATGCGCACTCAGCGCGACATGGGCAGCGGATTGGTCACGGGGTCGACTTCATCCACCAACGGCTGGCGCTTGTTGTAGGGGTAATCCCGGCGCAGGGGATGGCCGACGAACGAGTCGTACATTAGGATGCGGCGCAGATCAGGATGGCCGCGAAATTCGATTCCGAACATGTCGTAGCATTCGCGTTCGAGCCAGTCGGCCGCGCTCCACAACTCGACCACGCTCTGGGCCCAGGGCTCGCCGCTCGGGAGCGGAACTTTGACCCGCAGCCGATGATTAAGCACCAGCGAATTCAGATTGTAGACGACCTCAAAGCGAGGTTCGCGCTTGAGCCAATCTACCGCGGTCAGATCGGTCAAGAAATTGAAAGCGAAATCGGGGTCATCGCGCAGGACGCGAAACACTTCGATCGCTCGCTCACGAGGAACTATGACGACTTCTTCACCGCGAGAAGTGTCGCCCGGGGTGATGGCGTCTAAGAAGCGGCTCTGGAGCTTTTCAATCAGCATTGTTAACTTTTGCGGTCAAGTTGGGCCAGGCCTCGCCGACTAATCCCAGTCAAGAACGCCGCGCTGCCATGCGTAGATTAGGCCGATCGCCAGAATTGCGATGAAGACCAGAGCCTCTACAAAACCGAACATTCCCAGCCGCCGCAATTCGACCGCCCATGGATAGAGGAAGACGATCTCGACGTCGAAGACCAGGAAAAGGATCGCAGTCAAGTAGAATCGGACCGAGAAACGACTCCATGCGCTGCCGCTGGCCGGATTGCCGCATTCGAACGGCTCGCCCTTGATTGTCGTAGGGCGCTTGGGACCGAGAATCCGGTCGATAGAAACCATCAAGCCGACGACGATTGCGGCCAAGACGAACGTGAAGGCTATCGGAAACCAAGTCGTCATAGCGATTCAGCGGCGCTCCTCATCACAAGCTCACAGAGGTTAGCGATCACGTGTGTTCTAGTCTATCGAAGCGGCCGTCCCTAAATCGAGCGGCCCGTCAGCCGACTGAAGAGTAAGACGAAGACCCGACTCGCCTGAATCCACGACCGCATCTATCCCGCGCCAGGTTGAAAGATCCAGCACCGAAGTAGCAATTTGACTAATATAGCTCACGCAACAGCTCCTCAAACCGCTCGGCGCTGCCAGGGTGAAGGGGTAAGCGAACCGGTTCCGGTGTTCGAGGTTACCGGCTTCGGACCGCTGCGTAACCGGCTGCAGCGAGCGGCCGGAGGCGGGCTTACCAGGTTCGTGGGACGCGAGCGCGAAATCGAGTGGCTCCAGCACGCAGCCCAGCAAGCACCGGCCGGGCGGGGTCAGATCGTAGCCGCAGTAGCGGAGCCCGGCGTGAGCAAGTCGCGTTTGTTCTATGAGTTCAAGGCCAGGCATCAAAGCGGCTGGATGGTGCTCGAGGCTTACCCGGTGTCGCATGGCAAGCCATCAGCCTACCTGCCATTGATCGACCTGCTCTGCGGCTATTTCAAGATTGGCGAGAAGACAACGAACGGACTCGGCGCGAGAAGATCGCGGGAAGACTCGCGGTGCTGCATGTATCGCTGGAAGACACCCGGCCGTACATACTAGCGCTCCTGGGAATACCCGAAGCGCAAGGGCCCAGCGATCCGCATTCGGAGCAAGCCCCGGTCCTCTGGATGACTATTTGCTCCAACCCCAAGAGAACGATCGGTTCCCGCACATGGACGCCCAGATCCGCCGTCGCCGCACCCTCAATGCCGTCAAACGCATCGTACTGCGCGAATCATTGAATCAGCCGATCATGTTGATTGTTGAGGACCTGCATTGGATCGACCCGGAGACCCAGGCGTTTCTCGATCTGCTCGCCGACTCAATCGCAACCTCGCGGGTATTGATGCTGGTGAACTATCGCCCTGAATACTCAAACTCATGGACGAATAAGAGCTATTATTCGCAACTACGCCTGGACCCTCTCGGCGGCGAAAGCGCCGAACTGCCGCTGAGTGCCTTGCTCGGCGATCACGCAAGCCTGGTCCCGCTGCGCCGGCTGATCATCGGGAAAACCGAGGGCAACCCTTTCTTCATCGAGGAGATCGTCCAGGCGCTGGTGGAGGATGGTTCGCTGGTCCGCAACGGAACCGCGAGGCTCACCCGCGCACTGGCTGCGCTCGCCATACCTGCGACGGTGCAGGGTGCATTCTCGCCGCGCGGATCGACCGTCTGCCGGCTGCGCAAAAGGAGCTTCTGCAAACGCTGGCAGTGATCGGAAAGGATTTTCCGCTGTGGCTGGTGCGTGCCGTGCGGGGAGAAAACGCCGCCTCGCTACCTCCTGCTGAGAGCGAAGATCGGTTGATGGCGACGCTGGATGATCTGCAGATCGCCGAATTCATTTGCGAACAGCCCACGGCCGGCGACGTCGAGTATACCTTCAAGCACGCGCTGACCCAGGAGGTGACTTACAAGTCGCTGCTTCAGGAGCACCGTAGGCCGCTGCACGGACGAATCGGATCGGCGATCGAGGCGGTATATCGCGACACAATCGATGATCATCAAATTGATCCCTCTTTAAGTCCTCCCTAAGCGCTGAACGGCTAGCGCGCAAGAGCTCTCCCACCGAGCTTTCCAGCTCAGGGTTCGCTGCGCCCTGGTGTTCGCACAGAAATACGGAGTGCTGAGGTCACTGCTGGAACATGAGGCTCTGCGGGCCTGCTCCCAGGCTGGTTCATCCTGGGCTCGGGAGCGGCGAAACGATCACGTGCTCGAGCGATTGCATCGGAGGCACCTCGATCGTTCTCGGTCGGAGTTTTCATGCCTATCGAAACCGTGGCGATGGAAGCCTTGACGACGGTCCAAAAGGGAGGTTAGACCTCGAATCCGTGCCAGTGGGTCATTTTGAAGAGATCGTTTCGCGCAGGTGCCGCACTGCGCCCAGCGCAAAACCGAGGTCTTAGCCGGTTCACTACCTAATCGTTGGAGGATTGCGACCATGACGCCTGCTCGGATCGTTTCGGCCGATTCCCACGTAATTGAACCGGCTGATGTATGGACGGCCAGAATGCACGGCGAGTACGCAAGTCGCGCACCACGCTCGGTCCGGCAAACCGAAGGCGGCGATTTCTTCGTAGCCGAGGGTCTCAAGCCTTTGCCGGTGGCGGGATTTGCGGTTGCGGGGGTGGATCCAAAAGACTTCGCGGCAAGAATGGCTAGCGGATATCCGGGTGTGCCGCCGGGCGCATGGGACCCCGTGCAGCGAATCAACGACCAGGAGCGTGACGGGGTCGAGGCGGAGGTCCTATACCCGAGCCTCGCGATGCGTCTTTTCCAGTTGGAGGATGGCGGCCTGCGCGCGGCATCATTTCGGGCATACAACGACTGGCTGGCTGAGTACTGTAGGCAGACTCCGAAGCGATTGGTGGGTGTCGCCTTGATCGCGCTCGATGAGGTCGCGGGCGGGATAGCGGAGCTTGCGCGCGCGGCGAAGCTCGGGTTACGGGGTGCGATGATATGGGGCGCGCCACCGGCCGAGCACCCGTATAGCGGCGCTGAATACGATTCGTTTTGGGCGGCTGTCCAGGACCATTCGATACCGGTGAGCCTGCACATCCTGACCGAATACCGGCCGCCGAATTCGCTTCGCAGCGTCATGAATGATTACCCGACGTTGCATCACTCGGTTGAACGCTCGATCGGGCAAATGATCATGGGAGGCGTGCTCGAGAAGTTTCCCCGGCTTAAGCTGGTATCCGTCGAGAACGATATCGGTTGGATTCCGCACTTCATCCAGCGCCTCGACCATTCCTACGAGAAGTACCGCTACCTCGAAACGCGAGCGATTCCGTATCCGCCGAGCTTCTATTTCCGTCGGCAGGTCTTTGCAACCTTCCAAGACGACCGGGTGGGCGTGCTGGCGCGCCATTTCGCCGGTATCAACAACCTGATGTGGGCTTCGGACTTTCCGCATTCAGACTCGACCTGGCCTCATTCGCGCGAGGTGATCGCGCGCGATTTCGAGGGCGTGCCCGAGGGCGAGGTTTGCAGGATGGTCGCGGACAACGCGGCAGAATTGTACGGTCTTAGCTAACCACGACCGGGGCGTACGGCGGCCGCGTCGTCGACCTTCCCTCCCTCGATGCCACTGTGTCGTGGGCAGCCGGTTGCCCAGGGGCGGGACGCCGTATCGCCCAACTGCGTCCACCCTGGACCGGACCGGCCAGCGCCAGCCTAAACTGTGCGTAGATGGCCCGAGGCCAACCTTGCAAGACGGCCGGCGGACTTGTTTTAAGATTTGCACGCGGGTTTCTGCCCGCAAGAGAGGAGGGAGTCACTGTGCGGATTTCGTTATACACCATTGCGATCGAGACGTTCGTTCCCATGCTGCGCGCGCTGTCAGAGATTCTCGGCAAGGGAGCACAATACGCGATCACCAAGAACTTCGATTCTGCCGTGCTCGTAAACGCGCGGCTCGTTCCGGACATGTATCCGCTCGTCAAACAAGTGCAGCTCGCCTGCGATCACGCCAAAGACTCGACGGCGCGCCTTATGGGGCAGGAGCCGCCACGCTTCGAAGACAACGAGCAGAGTCTCGACCAGCTCAAGGCTCGTATCGTAAGGACGATCGACTATCTAGGGAGAGCGCCCGCGGCCGCATTCGAGGGCGCGGAGGATCGTGAGATCAAAATTCCAATACCCAACAACGGGGCGATAGAGATGAATGGCTTTCAGTTTCTCAGGGATTGGGCGCTGCCGCACTTTTACTTCCACGTCGTCACGGCCTACGACATCCTACGCCATAGCGGCGTCGAGCTGGGCAAGCGCGACTATCTTAGCCGCGTGGGCGTTTACGTTCGTCAAACAGCGACCTGAAAGTCCGCTCATGATGTCGCAATCTGGGTGCCGGGCATGGCTGTGACTCGGTTCAGGTCACAAGGGTTCCCACGTCAGAGTCGGAAAGATCTCGTCGTAAAAGACCTCGACCAATCCTATGAAAGCGGCTCGATCGCCTGCTTGCGCCGCGCCGTTAAGCGTGACCTGCGCTCCGACGCTCACTTCACGATAGTCGCCCAAGTACGCGATCCCGGGAGTGAGCCGAAAGTTGGGAAGGCTCGTACGCCGGGATGCGATCAAGGATGCGAGTAGTTGAATTGGGCGTAAGGCACCAAGTCGACCCACGGCCGATCGATGCCGACACGCTCAACGAAGTTGTCGAGACTAGCTAAGCGAGTATTCAAGCTCGAAGTCGGCGAAGACATCACTATTAGCGAGCCCTTGGATCCTGCTTGCGTAGCCAACCTCGGCCTGTATCGCGAACGGGCGCAGGTTATCGTGGCGGAGGATGGGTGAGGGTAGTGAGAGGACTTGAGTGGCGCAGCCTGGGGCGCCACAAGGGGCGTCTGACAGCGCAGCGCGGCGGTCGGTCCCTAACGCGGCTTAGTGTGATGAAGAGATCTGGACCGAAGTCGGATCTCCGTAATCGGGTTGAAAGCCGCGCGGTTTTCGGTGCGGAAATCATGCTTGCCTTGCTTGTGATCGGGAGGGCTTTGACCTTGTATGTCTCAAACAGAGGGTAATCCCGTGCTAAGTCCTTACCGAGTGCTCGATCTGACCACCGAACGTGGTCTGCTCTGTGGCCAGATTCTGGGCGATCTGGGCGCTGACGTTATCAAGATCGAGCCACCCGGCGGTTCGTCGGCTCGGCGGCTGGCGCCCTTCTTCGAGGATCGACCAGATCCCGATCGCTCGATCTACTGGTGGGCATACAACCGCGGCAAACGGAGCATCACCCTCAACCTCGAGACTGACGAAGGTAGAGAACTGTTTTATCAACTCGTACCGCGGGCACGGTTCCTGATCGAATCGTACAATCCTGGCCATCTGAACGAGCGTCGGCTCGGCTATAAGGATCTCGCACTCCGCAACCGCGAGCTGATCTATATTTCGATAACGCCGTTCGGTCAGCACGGCCCCAAGGCCGCCTACGCCGACAGCGACCTGGTAATCCTCGCCGCAGGCGGACCGCTACTGCTCTGTGGCGATGAAGACCGGCCGCCGGTTCGAGTCAGTGTGCCTCAGGCCTATCTACATGCCTGCGGCGACGCGGCCGTTGGTGCGATGGTGGCCAATCATGAGTGCCACCGTTCCGGTTTAGGACAGCACGTCGACGTGTCGGCGCAGCAGTCGGTTACGTTGGCAACACAAGCCAATAACCTCGCCTACCGTTTAGAATCCGACGAGGCGCAGCGGATGTCGGGTGGGGTGAGAGTGGGATCCTTACGTGTTCCGCTGGTGTGGCGGGCGAAAGACGGTTTTGTCACGCTCGGCTTTTTATTCGGGCGCCAGCTCGGAGTGTTCAGCAAGAGGCTCATCGATTATCTCTACGAACTAGGACTCTGTGACGCTGCTACCCGTGACAAGGACTGGATTAGCTACGGCGCCTTGCTTTCAAGCGGACAGGAGCCGATGCAAGAGTATGAGCGAGTGCTCGGTCTGATTGCCGATTTTGCCGCGAGCCGAACCAAGGCAGATCTCCTCAGCATCGCGCTCGAACGGGGATTGCTGATCGCCCCGATCGCAACGGTAAGTGACGTTCTGGCCAGTCCCCATCTCGAATCGCGCCAATACTGGCAAGCCCTTGAACACCCGGAACTAGGACGTTCGTTCCTCTATCCTGGACCATTTGCAAGATTTAGTGAGACACCTATCGTTTATCGCAGACGCCCCCCGCTGGTCGGAGAACACAATCATGAGGTCTACTGTAACGAGCTGGGATTCTCGGTAGGTAGGATCCAAGACCTGGCGCGACGAGGGATAATCTGATGTTGCCGCTTGAGGATGTCAAAGTTGTGGACTTCATGTGGGCGCTGGCGGGCCCGGGTACGACCAGGACTCTTGCCGACTATGGTGCGACGGTGGTCCGAATCGAGTCAGCCAGCAGAATAGATGGGGCTCGCACGGTTGGACCGTTTCATAAAAATAGAGCCGCCAACGACGGGTCGGGCTTATTTGGAACCTACAATGCGGGCAAGTTCGGACTCGGACTCGACTTGAATAGACCTAAGGCGCGAGAAGTGGTGCTCGACCTCGTGCGCTGGGCTGACGTGGTCTGTGAGTCTTTTTCACCCAAGACGATGCGCGCGT
>DASXNP010000223.1:0-2629 GCA_036494985.1 Binataceae bacterium (SeqCode) | reverse complement strand
CACCGAGCAGGGGCGACCTGATTTCGAACCTTTGTCCGCGCGCGCTAATGGTGGCGGTGATTCCGTCGAGGCCGAACCTGGAATCGATTGGGTGAACATCACAAGACCGCTTTAAGCCGAACGAAATCTTGCGGCAGTTCGCGGATTCCAGCACGCGCCTGCCATACGCCTCGTCCCCGCGTGCTACCGCCACCGGATCGCTGCGCTTGGTTGGCGGAAGCAGTTCGCTAAACAGCCGCAACTTAGCGGCAAAGTAATTCTCGATGTTGGCATGATAGTCGAAATGATCGCGGCCGAGATTCGTAAAGAGGCAGGCGCGAAAGTTAAGCGCGTCCACCCTGCCCTCCGCGATCCCGATCGACGAAATCTCAGCCGCGACTCGCCTGACACCCGCCTCGAGCATCTCCGCCAGCGCCGCCTCACAATCCGGCGCTTCAGGAGTGGTCAGTCCGCCGTAGAGTTTACGATCGCCGACGAATGCGCCGATGGTCCCGATCATGCCTGCGGGACCGCCCGCGCTCTCAAAGATCGAAGCGAGCAAATACGCCGACGTAGTCTTGCCACTCGTGCCGGTGATGCCGACCAGATCGAGGCTCGCACTTGGCTCGCGATAGAAGCGCGAGGCCGCTGCGGCCCTCAACCGTCGCGGCCTCGCGCACTCAACAACCACCGCGGTGCGGTGCGGCTCCCATCCCCCGCCACCACTCGTCACAATCGCACCGGCCCCGCGGTTTAATGCTTCATCGAGGTGTTTCAGTTTCTGCTCGGGATTTTGCGCCAGCGCAAAGAACAGATCGCCCGTTTGGGTGGTTCGCGAATCATAGCTGAGGCCTCTTATTTCCACGTTGCTATCGCCCGCGACCCTCGATTCGTAACCGGCGATCAGATCAGCCAGTCTCATCTCCGCGCAATCCGGGGCGGCTGTTCGGTTGCGATCGGCACGGCTTGGATTCGATCGGGAGCCAACCCGGAAGGGTCGTCGCTTGAAAGCTTGAGTCTGACACTGGCGTGAGCGAGCCGTTCCCCGGGCGCGGGCTTTTGCAAAATCACGTATCCGCTGCCGGCCGATTCGATTTCGACACCGCTGCGGCGCGCCAAGCAGATCGCGTCGCGAATGCTCAAGCGCAAAAAATTCGGTGCGATGGATGAGGCGCGCGCCAGTCCCGGCGCTAGAGGAGAAAGCGCTGGAACCGGCGCGGCGAAGGTTTCGGAATCCGAAGCGAACGGAATTATTCCGGCGCTCTCAACCGCGCGCCCGGAGAGCGATGCAACGTTGAGGTGGCTGAGCGCCCCGGAGGCAATCTCACTGAAAACTGGCGCGGCATAAAGACCGCCGAAATGCCCGTGGTTCACGTCCTCCAAGACCACCAGGATGACCAGTCGCGGATTATCGGCAGGTACGAATCCGACGAACGACGCGACCAGTCGACTTTGATAGTAGCCGCCGGTCTCTGGATTGATCATCTGCGCGGTGCCGGTCTTACCGGCGACGATGAAATCATCCACCGCGGCCTTGCGCCCGGTACCTTCTTCGCTGTCCACAACGGAACGCAGCAGCAGGTTCATGGTATGAGCAGCGGATGGCGACACAGCGCGGCGCAGAACCTGCGGTGTGTGCTCCAGAATCTGCTTGCCGTCGCAGTCATAAGCCGCGCGCACCAAGTAGGGTCGCATCACCAGGCCGCCGTTGGCAATCGCCGCGTAGGCCACTGCGAGTTGCACTGCCGTCACCGCGATTCCCTGGCCGAAGCCGTGATCGGCTAGGTCGATTTGCGCCCACTTGGACGCTGGCCGCAAGAGCCCGCTCGCTTCGCCCGGTAGATCGATCCCCGTGGGGCGGCCCAAGCCGAACGCCGCCAGACCGTTGCGGTAGCGCTGCGAACCAAGCAGCATGGCGATCTTCGCGGCCCCAATATTGGACGAGACCTGGATGATACCCTGAAGGTCGAGCCAACCGTGCGGCGAATGGTCATGAACCTGGCGGCCGCCGATGGTCACTTGGCCATTGTGGCAAAAGATCTTTTGATGAGTCGTGATCACCCGGTCGTCGAGCGCGATCGCGCCGAGAATTCCCTTGGCCGTCGAGCCGGGCTCGAAGGCATCCTGAACCGCGGCATTGTGCAGACGGTCCTGGCGGTCGGCACCTTCTGCGCTGCCCACAGCCATCGCGAGCACCTCACCGGTGAACGGATCCAGCACGATTGCGCTGCCGCGCTTGGCGCCCGATTCCTTGATCTCATCTGCGAGCCGCGACTCGGCTAGCCTCTGGATTTCGGAATCGATCGTCAGCTCGAGCTCGGCGCCGCCCGGCGGATTCGTCAAAGCCATCGGACTGTCGAGAATCGCATGACCGAGCGCGTCCCGATCGATTCGCACACTCATTGGCTCGCCGCGAATGATCGGGTCGTACTGAAGTTCAAGGCCGGAGAGCCCCTGGCCGTCCATCCCAGCCAGCCCCACAACCGACGCGGCCAGGTTGCTCTCCGGATAGAAGCGTTTGTATTCCGAGACTGCGCCCACTCCCTCAAAACCGAGCGCTTCAGCCGCATCGGCCTGCTCGTGCGGGATGCGGCGCGCCAACCAGATGAAGGGTGCCGCTCGATTGAGACGGGCTGCCACTTCGGAGGCG
>DASXNP010000222.1:0-8798 GCA_036494985.1 Binataceae bacterium (SeqCode) | reverse complement strand
TTTCTGATAGTTCTCGACCGCGTAGTGGTAGTTCTTCTGCGTGTAATTCAGCTCGGCTTGGGCGAAGTAGTCCTCGCTCTTGGGCGGCTTGCGCAGCGTGCACCCGACCAGCACACCGCAGATTAGCAAAGTGACGAGGCGCTTCATTCCGAAAACTAGTTCACGTCATCTTTTACTTTTCGCGCCGATCAGGGCAAGACGCCCGTTGCGCCATCTCAACAATAACCTGAACCGTTAGCGCACAATTCAATGACTCTGACCCACCAACGGCGACCTTTCACTGCGCGATTCGGCGAGCATATTTGGCGCAAGAGCGAAGCCCGCCGAAAACAGCGGACGACCTTCAGCCGCGAACTTCTTGGCGAAGTTTGAATTCGAATCGCCCGGGGCGGATTGAGATCGGGGGATGAAGCCTTGCGAATCGAGCAGCGCGAGAATTCGCCGAGCGTAGTCACGCACGTCGGTGGCGACGTAAAGAATTCCGTCGGGTCGAATCGTGCGGGCCAGATTCGCAACGAAGAACGGCGAGAAGAGCCGGTGTTTCGCGTGGCGATCCTTGGGCCACGGATCCGGAAAATAAATGTGGAATACCGACACCGCCCGATCTGGCAGCAGCAGGTTTACGATCGAGCGAGCGTCGGCCTGCAGAACCCGAACGTTAGGCGAATCGCTGCGCGCGACCCGCAGCGCCAGCAGTCGCGTAACCGCGGTCGAAAGCTCGATCGCGAGCAGATTCCGATCCGGATGAGCGGTGGCCCGGCTTAGAATGAAATCGCCCCTCCCTGCTCCGATTTCGACTTCCAACGGTGCGTCGCGATTGAAGATCGCCACAGGATCGAGAGTGAAGACCGGCAGCGCACATTTGATGAGCACAGAGGCGGCGTCGGCTTCGGTCGAGGAGCGGACCCATCGCTTCTGCGATTTGCGCAGGCGGGCCATTTTACAACGACAATAGCTGGCGTCGGAGACCTTGTCATCGTTGGTATGCAAGGCGCATTGAGACCGAGAGTCAGCACCGCCTCGTTTGTGGCCCGACTTGGTCGCTAGATCGCTCGGAGCTGGTCGGAGATCTCGTGGCGCGAAGCCGCGAGTGCCGGAATCAAGCCCGCGATCCCGCCGATGGCCGCCGCAGCGCCCAGCCCGGCTAGGATGTTCCCGCCGGGGATCGACAATACATATGCCAACACCCCAAGCGAACGGGAGGCATAGGGCACGAGCCGGAGCCCACCGTACGCAGCTGCACAGCCAAGAACTCCGCCCGAGAGTCCGATCGCGAAACCCTCGGCGGTCACGACCGCCACCACCATCGCACGTGTAAACCCGAAAGATCTCATGACCGCAAGCTCGTGACGCCGCTCGCGCACCGACATTGCCGCCGTGTTCGCGGCGACCAGTCCGATCGTGATGATCACGATTGCGGAGAGAATCTTGGCTCCGTCGAGATAAAGTCTTTGTGACGAAAGTCGGTTTTGAATCACCACTTCCTCAGATTCCGAATTCGTTTCGAAGGCAGAGTTGGCGAAGGTTTGGTCGATGTCATGGATGACGCTTGGGATCGAGGTCGAACTGTCGACCTTAACCCAGAACAGATTTACCGTCCCGGTGTTGCCGAGAGCTTCGTCGAGGTGATCGCGGCGACACATGACCAAAAAAGTTGAGTTAAAACCCCCAGAGAGCCTACCGACGATGGTCAGCGAAAGATCGACTGGATAGGTTATGCCCCGCAGGATGACGTGGTCGCCCAACTTCCATCCGAAGCGAGCCATCAGAGTCTTGCCGACCAACGCCGCCGTACGGATGCGGGCGAATTCTTGGTCAGCCGCGGGCGTGATTCCATAATCGCTGAAGAGATCGGCGACGGGTCTGGGATCGACGGCGACAACCGGCACCTGATCGCCGGGGTCGCGATAGGTCGACACGAAGATCGAATACCCGGTCACGCATTCGACGTGCTTCACGGCCTGAATCTGGGTTAGGTACGCGTAAGGCAGGGGATTTGAGAAATAACTTGCCGTGCTGTGAACGATCAGCCGCTGCGAGCTCGCCCGATCGCGCAGGATCTGATTGACCAGGGTTGGAAGGCTCATGAGGGCCGAAAAGATGAAAATCGAGACTGCAATCGAAAGAACCGTCAGCAGCGTCCGCCGCCGGCTTCTCAGGCAGTTGCGCACCACCAGCGTGGACAACTTAAACATGGTCGCCGTCAGGAGTGGCTGCGGCCCAGGAATTCGTTGATACGATCGATGTAAGGTTTAAGGTCAGTGTTGGCGACCAGCGCCGAAGCCATCCGAACCGGATCGCCGAAGAAGAAACGCTCGTAGAGGACCTGGCGGCCGCCGAACGAGCTGCTCGCGACGTCCCAGGCTAATCGGTAGAGTGCCACGCGGTCGCGAGAGTTGGCTTGCGCGGCCGCATAATAGCGTTCGATGTCGGGACCCAGCGTCGAATCAAAGTCGGCTTCGGAAGGTATGGCCATCAGTGCGCTTGAGCTGTTGAGCTGGATGATTTCGACCATCCGAGGGTAGAGCCGCGGGAAGAGATTGCGCGCCGTGTCGAGCGGCGCGCGGGCGGGCATGAAGACCCCCCATCTGTTGGGCGCGGCCTCGGCCTCGGACGCGCGAAGGCAGGCGCGCATCGTTTCGGTGGTCATGATCATCTCGGCCAGGCGCTCTTGCACATGTTGCAGCCCCATGGCGTCGGACGCTTGCGCGATTCGTGCCGCCAGTCCGAGGAGAAACTCGGCTTTGGCGAGATCCTTAACGACCACCTGATGCATCATGTTGACGATCGCGTCGGTTTCACCATAGAGCGCGTTGCATCGCGCCACGTCCTCGCACAGAAAGACTCGATCCCAGGGGACAAGCACATCGCTGAAGATGACAACCGCATCCATCTCCTCGAAACGCGACGCGAGTGGATGGTCGAAATGGGAGCGGCCGAGATCGAAGGTCTCCCGGCACAGGAACTTCAGGCCGGCGGTGTTACAAGGGATCGCAAAGGCAAGCGCGAATGGCTCGGCGTGCCGATCGTTCTTGAGCACCGTGGAAGGAAAGACCAGCAGTTCTTCGCAAAGCGGAGCTAGCGTCGCGAGCAGGCGCGCGCCGGAGACCAGGATGCCATCGGGGGTTTTACGCACCACCCGCAGGGCCAAATCTTGGTCGGTCTCACCGGCCCATCCCGCGGCGCGGCTGGCACGCGGATTAACCAGGGTGTGGGTCGCGCACCAATCGAATTTGCGCGCCTGCTTGTAGTAGTTGACCACATTGGCGCCAAAGCGCGGTTCGGATTCGGCGAAAAACGCGGCCGCCGAAGCCATCGCGGCAAGCGACGAGTTGAGATAGTCAGGTGTTCGACCGAGCATGCCTCCCGAGAAGTCGGCCCATCGCTTCATCATGATTGAGCGCTTGCGGACTTCATCGGCAGCGGCGGGCTGTACGAACGAGTAGCCGATTCGATCGCCGTCATCGGTGCGATAAGTCATTACGGCCGGCTGTTCGGCCTGCATGTCGTAGAGCGATGCGATCGAGCGGCCGCAGTGGAGGAACGCCGGGTGGGTGGTAACATCCGCCACGCGCTCGCCGCCGATCCAGACTTCGGCTTTAAGCCTGCGCAGCGAACTCAGGTAATTGGTGCCGGAGCGGGCGCCCATCCAAAAGACTATTCAAGATCGATGTAGAAGCGGCAAGAGTCGCGCGGGGGGCTGCCGGGTCTCGGCAGGCCCCCCAGGTCGTCAGAGTTTGCTAACAACGCCCCGGAAGATGTGATACGTTCGGAACTGCGTTGCGAAGCGGGCAAGCGCAATCGTGGCTTCACTTCCTGGCATTATTCCACTTTTCCCACTGCCGAATCTGGTGCTGTTTCCAGGCATGGAGCTACCGCTGCACATCTTCGAGCCGCGCTACCGCGAGATGGTCGCCGACGTCGCGCGCGACCATCGCATAGTCGGAATGATCCTGCTCAAGGGCGACTGGGAATCCGAGTACTATAGCAATCCCGACACGTTTGAGGTTGGCTGCGCCGGCAGGATCGAGCAGCTAGCGCAGCTTCCGGACGGGCGTTACAACCTGATACTCAGTGGGATCAGCGAGTTTCGGATCGAGCGCGAGTTGCGCGAGCGGGCGTACCGGCAAGCCCAGGTACAGTGGTGCGCGGCCGATCGCGACGCGCTCGACTTCGACGGCGACACGATGAAACTTATCCACCGCCTGCTGGTGCAGTACGCGGGACCGCCGGCCGAGGAGGCCTGGCACAACGTGGTCGGCGATCGCGGATTGGTCGGGGCGGACCTCATCAACTTTCTATGTTTCCACCTGGACTTCAGCCCACTCGAAAAACAGACGCTGCTCGAAGCGCGCGACCGTCGAGTCGCATGCCTGCTCGACGTTTTCACGTTCAAGATCGAAGAACGCAAGCTCGGCCCGATGGGCGGAGCGGGCAACCCGTCGGGAATCGTCCAGTAGGACGGATCTTCGCTTCGCGGCCGAGTCCTCTTTCTTAGCCTTGCATAGACTTTCGGGCACTCAAATGAGCGGCCGTAGGTCATCCCAGATGAGCAATGAAAGCTTCAATTTCGCGAGCGACGAGATCGGCGCGCTCGATAATAAGATGATGGTGGACGCGTGGTATCTCGACGAGCCTAGCCGCCGGATTTGAAAGGGCGGCCCCGCGCGCCGACTCGAGAGTCATGATCCGGCTGTGCTCGGCGCGAATCAGCAGAAGCGGAATATGACTTGATGCGATCGCGGTGGCCACGTCCAGCCCGTCGCTGCCGAAGAAACTCTCGCGATCGAACTTCATCGTCCACGCGCCGTCGGTGTTGCGGGTGATGCTATATTCCGCTATGCGCTGCAAGACCTCGGGAGCGATTTCGCCTTCGTCGGGCATCAGGCGGAAGCGTCTCAGCGCGGTTTCGTGATCGAGATAGGTTACCGTCGGTAGCGACCTTAGCCGGCGCAAGTAGCGATCGCGTCCACGCGTTGATCGCACGGCGACCTCGATCGCGACGGCCGCTTCGATCAGGTCCGCTTCGGATTGGGTCAACGCAAGTGTGTTGATAGCGCCCATGCTGTGGCCGACCACAATCGGACGAGCAAGGCCCAGTGACGAGATGACTCGCCGGACATCGGCGGCATAGTCGCGCGGGCTGTAAGCCGCCGGGCGGACCCATCCCGAGTCGCCATGGCCGCGCTGATCGAGCGCGAGCAACCGAAAGCCGGGCGAGATCGCATCCGCGAGCGGCTGCCACCATGACGCGTTGGCGGAGTTGCCGTGCAGCAAGAACAGCGTGCGGCCCGGGGCGCCGACATTCCATTCGAGATAGTGGAGGCGCGGACTATGTCCGGCTTCAGCCGCGTCGAGGTATCCCTCAGCGGGTCGGTTCACTCGATTGACTTTAGGAACTCGCGCAGGGTTGCCACCAGCGCGTTCGGATTGTCGAGCATCACGTGATGATACGAATCGGCGATTTCCGCTACCTGGGCATCGGGAATCGCGGCGGCCATCTGGTGGGCTACACCGCGGGGCAGTGCCGGGCTGTTGGTGATCTTGACGATAAGGGCTGGGCAAGTGATGTTCGGCAAATCGGCGAATCCCTGAATCATCTCGCGAACCATCGTGCGGCGATCGATCTTGTGAGTCCAGGTCCCCTCGGCGGTTCGCTTGAAGGTGTGTCGCGCTACGTGAGCGAGGACCTCAGCGGGCGCCAGAGTTTCGCGCGGAAGCAGGCGGAACTTGGCGCATGCGGCGGCCAGAGATGCAAACTTGGCCGCGGGCCGATCGGCCAAAGTGCGAAGGTAATCAACCGCGGCTTGCGGATAGTCGGGGGCCGCATCGATGATAACCACGCCGCGAAGAGTCTTGCCGTAGCGGGCGGCGAAGACCATCGCGTTGTGAGCGCCCATCGAATGGCCGATCAGAACCGGCGGCCCAAAGGGCCAGGTCAAAACCAGTTGGTGCAGGTCGCTTACGTAATGGCGCGTGCCGTAGGCCCAATCGGTGCTCCAATCGCTATCGCCATGGCCCCGCTGGTCGAGCGCCAGCGCGTGGTAGTCTACGACTAGTCGGCTCGCGACCAAATCCCACCAATGAGCATGGGCAGATCCGCCATGCACAAAGAGGAGCGGCGGTTTGCCCTCGCTGCCGTAATCGAGACAGTTCAGGTTCAGGTTGTTACACCGGAAATTGCGCGCCTTCATTCACCTTCGCCGCTAGTCGATTGATGGGTCGCGGGGGCCCATCGCTCCTTGCGCCAACTGCCAACCAATTTAGTCGAGTCGGGCGATCGGGGCGAACGGTGGCTTTGCATCCGCGTCCATTCGTGCCAGATTTTTTCGATACCGTGATGCTTCGAAAACAGCACCGATTTGTCCTTCTAAGATATGTCTTCATTGTGATGACATTGGCTCTGTCGGCCGGAAGTGCGCGCTCCGACGACGCCAACCGCGGCAAGGCGCTCGCATTGGTCGATGCGGCGATTAAAATGACCGACAGCCAGCAAGCGGTGAAGCTCTTGTGGCAGGCATCGGATATCGATCCAACCCTGACCGAGCCCTACATCTATCTCGGCCTGTACTACAACTCCAAGCAGGACTTCGAGAAATTGGCCGACGTGTACAAGCGTCTGGTGAAGTACCAACCGCGCGAGGTAAGCGGCTATCTGAACGTCGGCGAGGCCTACATGTCATTCTCACCGCCTAAACAGGAGGAGGCCCTGACCTGGTATCGCAAGGCTTATCAAATTGATCCGAACAACTCGTTTGCGGCGTTGAGAATCGGAGAGATACTGGCGCAGCTGGGAAGTCGCGACGAAGCGATTCGTTATCTGCGGCAAGCGAGCAACGATTCGAAAAATCCCCCGCAGGCAAACGAAGCCCAGAAGCTGCTCCGGCAGCTGGGCTCTTAGCCGGAAGGTCTGCGGGGAACCTCGGCTTGGCGATTTCGGTGTTCGATAGTTTCCCCGCGATCAGTTGGGCTGCGCGGCAGCGCCGCGCTTGCCTGCCAGTTTATTTGGATGAGGCGTCGGCGACCGACGGCTCGGTGGCCGGGGCCGCGTCGGCGCTTTGAGTCGCGGGCGGAGCGAAGTCGCGATCGAACTTGGCTTGCTGCGCCTGGTCAAGCAGTTTGCGGATCTCCGTGCGCGCGGCGAGGACCTGCATCCGACGCTGCCGGTGGAAATCGCGCTGGAGCGCTTCAACCTTGTCCCGGGTGTCGATCATGACTTCGTTTACTTCGTCGTATTCCGCGGGCGTCAGGTCAATAAGGCGAGCCATTCGGTCTACGGCGCTTTCGCCGGGATACCCGATCCATCGATGACGAACGGCGATTGTCGCACCCGCTCCGCCAATCATCACGCCAAAAACCAGGCTTAGGGTTGCTAGGAAGTAACTGCGATTCTGATTCATTGTGCCTGCGCGTAGAGCGAATAGTCGTAGCTTACATCCTGAATCGACTCGGGCGGGCTTAAGTCCTCTTCCAGTGCTTGAGATGGAGTAGTTCGAAGGGCGGCGTATGTACCGCCACCGATCGCAAGCACCAGCGAGGCTCCAAAAACCGCGACCCATCGCCGAACTTGGCCGCGCAGATAGGAGGCTGGCGGCCTGAAGGCCAGACGGCGAAGGTTCGGTCGTGCGGGCCGCTTGGGCGTAAGCGGTTCGGAATTCAGAGCTGGAGCGGTCAGAGCGAAGGCTCGAAAAGATCGGTCGCAATTCTCGCAATTTCTTAGATGCGCTGCGAACGCGCCACGCGACCCACCGTCGAGGGTGCGTTTCCAAAACGGTATGAATAGTGGTCGTGCTTCAAAACAGTTCATGGCTGGCTATCGTCTTCGATTTGCTTCGAGAATTTTCTCGGCCTGCTTGCGCATCGCGCGCCGGGCTCGAAACGCCCGTATCTTGACCTTGGCTTCGGTCCATCCCATTTGAGAGGCGATATCAGCTACGCTCATCTCTAGGCTTTCCTTCAGCACCACCACCAGCCGATCCTCGGGCTTAAGTGAGTCGAGTAGTCGGTGGGCAAGATCGTGCGCTTCGTTTCGCTCTTGGGCTGCCTCGATGATTCGCTCTGGCGTCGCATAACTGACCAATTCTATCCAAGCCGCCTCCGGGCTGTTGAAATCTGGGATCAATTCCTCAGGCCTACGTTTGCGACGGCGAAGCTCATCGTAGCAAATGTTAACAACAATTGCGCGCAGCCATCCCGCAAAGGGCATCTCGGGCCGATAACCCGCAAGTCCGGCGAACGCACGGCCGAAGCTCTCCTGAGTCAAATCGCGAACGACCTCCGGATCACGGAAAAAGCGACGGCAAAGGCGGTCGACCTTGTCGTGATGGCGCTGCACGAGGTCGTCAAACGCTGACGAATTGCCGTGGAGAGCGTCGCTGACGAGCCGCTCGTCACCCTTTTCCGCTAGATCCCCCGTCATGGCAGGAAATGCGAGAATCGCGGACATAGCTGTCTGATGAATACGCGCATCTTGACTACTGGTTTCAACATTATGATAGCGATAGCGGTTTGCGTCTATCACTCTAAGCCGATCTCACCTCTCGCGGCAGATCTACTCCGGCCGCCTTGAGGTCCGCAGGCGTGTCGAGATCCAGAGTCACCCCTGAATCCTCAACCTCGAAATAGGCCACCCGGGAAGGAACGCGGTTGACGACTGCGCGGGCTCCGTGATCTTCGGGCGCATCGAGGAGTTCATCGAAAAGTGCGCGGCTAAAAATTACCGGATGGCCGCGGCGACCATGATGACGGGCGGCAAGGATGCATGGGCGGATTCGCACGTATTCGGCTACTAATCGTTG
>DASXNP010000221.1:0-4259 GCA_036494985.1 Binataceae bacterium (SeqCode) | reverse complement strand
GTTGTCGTGCAAGCGGTGAGGCAAGTTGTTCGCGGCGCTGAGGCGTTATACATTCTGCGCCAGGGCTGTCCATGAAAGCGGTGAGCTGATTGAGAGACTCCATCGTCCGCGAAAAGTATGATCGCGCGTTTATCGATTTTTTCAAATCGGCCGAGACCAAACGGCGATGGAATGTTTTTCAGGACGTTCCCTGGGACGATCTCGATCCGTCCAAGGCAACGACGCAGACCATAAGCGGGGTCGAACATACCATCACCGAGGAGTTGTACCTTCCTGACTATACCTCCAAGGTAATGCCGCTGCTGCGCGGCCTGTTTGGGCAGGCGTGGTTCTGGGCCAATTGGGCCTACGAAGAGTCCAAGCATAGCCTCGCTTTGCGCGAATACCTGATTCAATCTGGTCATCGCTCCGCGGGCTCGATGAACGCCTTCTACGAGGCGCTCGCGACACTCGAATGGGAAGTGCCGTTCAAAACCGTTCGCCAGATGTCTTGCTACGGTGCCCTGCAGGAAGCGGTTACGTATCTCGGCTACCGGACTTTGCGCGATCGCGCGCTTACGGCCAATGACAAGGTCCTTGGCACGATTTTCGACTACATAGGCCGCGACGAAGCCGCCCACGCTGGTTTCTATCGGACCCTTCTTGCGATCGATATGGAGGACGATCGCGATGGCACGATTGCCGATCTCGCCCACGTCATCCCGCGATTCAAAATGCCGGGCGACGGCTTGGTGCCAAGCTACAATCAAAAGCTCGTCGATGCGGGCTTGGCGCACGAAACTTCTTGGTATGTGGAGAGGGTCGTGATGCCGACCCTCAAGGCGGTCGGTACGACCTGGGAAGAATTACGCGGACGCTCTCGCAAACGGGCGCCTGGTCGCGACGCTTCTCCTGCATGATGTTGTTTCGTTTACTACTCGTCACCAATATTTCAGCGATCGCCGAAAGATAACTTTGCCGCAGCATCAGCTGCGGCACCGACTCTTGGTTTGGGAGTGGGGGCGTTAAGATCTCCCGGATGCGCAACGACCACGTGATCAACCGTTTCCCAGACTTTTGGCGCGACGGCATTGGTGACCGCATCTTACCCTTCGATGGTCATCATGGTCTGTTCGTTTGTCGCCGCGAGCTTACTTGCTATCGACGCACGTTTAGAGCCAAACTTGTAGCGTTCAGCAGGACAGCCGGTGCGCAGTCAAACCAGATCTAGCCGCATCTAACCGCTCCAAATGGAATCAACGCTATATTGAATGATTCGATAATCCGCCAACAGCGGGATCGCGCCTACATCGACTTCTTCGAAGACGCCGAATCGCGCCGACGATGGAACGTCTTCAATGACGTTCCATGGGATCAACTTGATCCGTCCAAACCAACAAAGGCGACTTTGCTCGCGCTTGAGCACACTTGTTCCGAAGAGATGTACCTCCCCGATTATAGCGCCAAGGTCATGCATCTCTTTCGGGCCTCATTCGGCCACGCTTGGTTTTGGGCCAACTGGAGCTACGAAGAATCCAAGCACAGTCTTGCCCTGCGCGAGTATCTGCTTCGGTCCGGTCATCGCTCGAGCCAGTGGATGGCGAGCTTCGAAGATTCGATTTTTTCCAGCGAATGGAAAATGCCATTTGGCGAAATTCGCCAGGTCGCCTGCTACGGCGCGCTACAGGAAACCGCGACCTATCTCGGCTACAAAATCTTAAAAGAGCGCGCGGCGGAGTCGCAGGACAAGGTCCTTGGTGCAATTTTCGATTTCATCGGGCGCGACGAGGCCGCGCACGCCGGCTTTTACCGCACGCTTCTCAGTATCGACATGCAGGCCGATCGCCAAGGAACCCTGGCCGATATGGCGTTTGTAGTCGCACGATTCAAAATGCCCGCCGATGGCCTCGTCCCGGGCTATGCGGAAAGGCTCGCCGCCTCTGGCTTGTCGCACAATACGCGTTGGTATCTTGAGAAAGTCGTGATGCCGACGCTCAAATCAATCGGCTCGAGCTGGGATGAGCTGCGAGCTCATTCGCGCAAATTCTCGCCTGTTCGCGACGCTTCTGCCGCCTAATCGGCTGCTCCCCCATGGTATTGAACCTCGCGAGGGCAACCGGCGCCTGGCAGCGTCCATTTCTCGGCTGCGAAACTCCGCGGGCGCAATAATCTTCTGATCGCCGATGAAATTCCGGGTACACCTGCCCGCCGTGGAGTTGTGTCGCGCGCTGTGAGCGGGGTCCGATCACAACCAGCAGCAAGAGTCGGGACCTTGGGGGAGGTGTGCGGCGACGGTTCCGCGCCAGCAGCAAACTCTACCGTGCCAAAATGCCCACCGACGGAGTCGTTGTGGACGACCAGGAGAAAGCTCCGCTTCTCCGCCGCCGGATCCACCCGCGATCCTTCGAACACGTTCTGCTTGCGATTCGGACACTTTGGGCGGCGGCGGCCAAAAGCACATCAAGGGCGCGGTCAGGCCAGCGAACGCAGATCGGCACCCGGCATCGGTGACGGGTTTGCGATTTTGCACTCGCAGTTCTGCTTGCGTGCGCGCACCGTCTCTGAAAACGATCGAGCATGGTCCGGTCGCGAACCCGCGAAACTCTGCCGTCGGCTCTTCGCTTTGATTCACGCCTCGTTGAGGTAAACGCTTGGCGATACGATTGCGCCTCGATCGCCGCGCGCGCGGATTCGATCGCGATAGAGGAACCCCTCGAAATGCGATTGGCGGGCCGCCGCTTTACCCTTACCATGCGTACGCCGGGCCACGATCACGAGCTCGCGGCCGGATTTCTATTCGCCGAGGGATTTATTGAGAACCGCGACGAGCTCGGCGAGATCCGCGGTCTGCGTGATCCATCGGGCCGTCCCCAAGCCAATGCGCTCGACGTGATACTAAACGTTTCAGCCGAGGCGAATCGCACCCGCCTCCAGCGCAACTTCGCGATTTCCTCGTCGTGCGGCGTTTGTGGCAAGAGCTCGATCGACGCACTTCACCGCCGCCTTACGCCAATCGATTCGCCGTTGACCGTTCAAGTCGGCACCATCCTTTCGCTCCCCGCTGCGATGCGTGGCGCGCAGGAGGTGTTCGCCTCCACCGGCGGGCTTCACGCCGCCGCCCTCTTCGATTCCACCGGCGCACTCAAACTCATCCGCGAGGACGTCGGCCGCCATAACGCAGTAGACAAAGTGGTCGGCCATTTACTGATGCGCACCGCCCTGCCGCTGAGCGACTCTATCTTGCTAGTGAGCGGGCGCGTCAGCTTCGAGATCGTGCAGAAGGCCGCCGCGGCAGGAATACCCATCCTTACAGCGATCTCCGCGCCCTCGTCGCTCGCGATCGACCTCGCCGATTCGCTCGGTGTCACTCTCATCGGTTTCCTTCGCGAGTCCTCGATGAACATCTACACCCATCCTCGGCGCGTCCTCGCCTGACCTCGTTGGCTAAAACGATATCCCTTGCTGCGAAGTTCGCGACGCTCCGTTACTGGACACTGCCCGCCCGAATCAAGCCTATTAGAGAACTTCTATAGGGGTAGCCGATCTATCCAACCAACCCTTTGCGAAAAGTTGGAGCATCATCGAGGTCGGGCCGATCGAGGTTATGGTAAGGGCGCGTCCTACTTTAGAAATTAGCTCTCGCAGGTGAGTCAGCCGGCAAACGGCGTCGTAAGCGAGGATCAGTAGTTCGCGCACTGCTAGGCCGGGAAACGAACCATCCGATCGTTCAATCCTACCAGTGGGTCTCGCTCGGCTCACAGCATAACGTTGAGAGAGAGGGATTCACGTGAACTAGTGGCAAATCTTCGAGCTCAGGTAATTTACCAGATCTTGAACCGTGACGATGCGCTCGGCGTCTTCATCGCGAACTTCCAAGGAAAATGTCTCTTCAACCCGCATTACGAGTTCCTCTGGGTCCAACGCGTCAGCGCCCAAGTCCTTGATAATGTCAGATCGAGGTTCGACGCGCTCAATAGGGACCTCGAGTTGGTCGGCGACAAGTCGGCGCACGACTGTCACAAGGCCTGAGCGCGGGGAGCATTGCGATGCTTGCTCCCAGGGATCATCGTAAGGCACCGCTCCGTTGCAGCCCGGCATCTGAAGCGCGGGCCAGGCGCCTTGAGCCGAACGTGCTGGCGCTTGTGGAAAGCAAGCAACAACAGATGAATTGCGAGCCTCAGCGCGCTTAAACAAGTCGGAAGCGAACTTATTGTCGCCCAGGTAATTCAGGTGGCTGGCTCTTTCTAGAGCATCGGCTCTCGCCTTATGGCTGCCCCAGC
>DASXNP010000220.1:0-1996 GCA_036494985.1 Binataceae bacterium (SeqCode) | reverse complement strand
CACCCATTCGCCGACCTCCAGCGCTTTGTTGACGACGACTCCGTCGATCGGACTGCGGATCTCGGTGTCGGCCAGTTGGTCCTTGTAGTACTGGATGTTGGCCTGCGCGCTGACTACGTCAGCTCGCGATTCGTTGAGTTTCGAAATCGCGTCGTCGTTCTGCTGCGCCGAGATAATGCCTTGCGATGCTAGCTTCGCGTTACGCGACGCGGTTCGTTCCGCATCATCCAGTGTGGCCTTGAAATGTTCCAGATCGGCCTGCGCCTTTCGCAGCTGATTGCGCAGGTCGATGTCCTCGATTCTGGCAACCACCTGTCCCTTTTCGACCGTGCTCCCCTCGATCAGATTGAGGTGCGAGATTCGCCCGGCGATCCTGCTTGTGATGTTCACCTCGGGCGCTTCGATCATGCCGACGGTGGCAATCTTGCTGCTATCGGTCGTCGGCCAAAGGTATTTCGCGCCAGCGTAATAAATGGCGGCTCCCGTACTTGCGATTACGGCGAGTACGACAACTCGGCGCAGAAACTTTCTCATGAGTCGTCGGGCTTGGGAGGGCTTATCCCGCCAAGCCCGTCGCACCGGCGAGAATGCTCAATGGAATCAACGCGCTCCACGAGTGTCTAATTTGAGTTCCGACTGGTACATTCTCGTGCGAGACGCGAGCCTTCGTCAACTATCTCGCGGATTATCGAAATCAGTTGCAACACGCGTAGAGTCGTAGAGCGTTACCCTGGATGGATGGTCTGCAGATAAGTTGTATCGAACGGGTCCTCATCCTCACCAAGGATCTTAAGGCTGCCCGTCAGCGATGGATGGGCGCGGGCTTCGCTGTTTGCGAGATTTCCGAGGACTCCTCGCGTCAGGTCAGGTTCGCTCGATTCGCCGCGGGCGCGATCACGTTGGAACTGTATGAGCCAATCGACGCCGCTTTGTCGGTTCCATTGGGCGGCGCGCCTTCGAATCGTATCGGACGGTGCGAAGGAGTCACGGGATGGATTTGGGGATGCGCCCAGCCGGTGCGCGGCACCAAGCGGTCGATCGGCGACAGATCGGTAGTCGAGTTGCCCGAGGGTTTGCCAGGCACCATCACCGCGGCGGCGGAGGAGCGTCGCTCGTTTGAAGAGCGCACAGCGCAAGGGCAGCGCCGCTTCGGTCCCAATCCGAACAGGGTCGCCTATCTCGATCATGTCGTAATCATGGTTCCGGATCTGGGCGCGGCGATAACCGCGCAGGAGTCGATTGGACTTCCCTGCCGCCGGGTTCGCGAGGCTGCGGCCGGGGTGAGGCAGGCGTTTTTCAAGCTCGAGCAAACCGTACTGGAAGTAGTCGGTCCTGCGGCGAACAATCGGGGCGTGTGGGGTTTGGCCTTCATGAGCGACGATATCGATCAGGCGGTTGCGATTGCGCGCGCCGCGGGATTGCAAGCTACCGCAGCAAAATCCGCCGTCCAGGGCGGCCGTATTGCCCGGATCGTAGAGCCTCTGGGCGGCGTCGCGGTCGCGTTCATGGAAGCGCCGAGCCCAGAGCCGACGCCGAACCGCGAACCGCGACGCTAGAATCCGTCGAGCCTGCGGCTTCGGACGGCCGAAGTGCGCGCTCGACTTCAAATCGCGGCAATGCTTTTCTGTTGCATCGGGCGCTCGTAGCTCAACTGGACAGAGCATCGGCCTTCGGAGCCGAGGGTTGGGGGTTCGAATCCCTCCGGGCGCGCCACACCACCCCACCCGGAAGAACACCTCACAAGCGGCCGACGGAGCGTGGGCAGAGCAAGCGCGAGTGCTGCTACAGTTCGAGTGATCCTTTCGAGACGCCGATCCCGCTCATTTGTCGGCATGTTTGACTAGCTCGATATCTTTCCAGCGTAAAAGCATGGGCCTTCGACCGCCATCGCTAACGTTCTGCAACTGGTCCTGAAACTCGGCGAAGTTGACTCACTAATCACGACCCTGCGCAACGCGATCCGCGTCTTCCATTCCCGTAATCCAAGCCTTCGCGA
>DASXNP010000219.1:0-3380 GCA_036494985.1 Binataceae bacterium (SeqCode) | reverse complement strand
AGACCTATGAGGTAGCGGGCTAGAACCCTCACGAGATTTTCCGTCCAATGAAATCCCCCGTCGTCTTCGTCAGTGATACGCGTAATTGGCGTCAACATCCGTGCGTTTCTGGCGCAGCGGCAAAAACGGCGGTCCGCAGTTGGGCGAAAGCCGACGTAAGCTCCGTGCCTCAAGCATTGGTTTCTCTTTATTCAGGCCGTCGATAATTTCAAAATAGGTCTCTTCGTTCCGGGCTCCGTGCTCACAGCTGCAAGAGTTGACGAAGATTAAAACACGCGGCCGGTGAGGGAAGCTGCAGAAAGAATTTTTGAGCTTCAAAGGGTCTTTATAGCCCTAACCTTGACGTAAGCCATTGCCGCTTCGAGTTGCTGGCACGACTGCTCGCCGTCTCGTTCCCTTTGGATTCGCGGAACATTTGGACGATTGTCTGCAGCGGACCTCCGACGCTAATAACAAGGAGGCTGACGGCATAAAAGCGGGCGTAAAAGCACGTAATGGCCAGAACGTGTTGGCCGGCGCGGAGGCGTGCGCCCGCGATTTGGGTAGGAAACAGCAATGGGACAAGTGGGCGCGTGGGTGTTCAGAGCTCGAGTTTGTCCAAATTGCTAGGGTGGAACTGGAGCTTGGAAAAGGGTATTGCGACCGGTACTCACAATAGCGAGCCTCTCGATCATCTTGAGGGGCGGGTTGGCGGAAGACCCGAGCCTGCAGTGGCCAGCATTCGGGCGCAGGTTGAGCGTGCGACAAACTGACAGGGCAGCCATTCCTGTTGGTGCCGCCGGGCCCAGCGCAAGGGTGAGGAGCCCATGTCCGACATGCAGAGGCGCGAGTTCATCACGCTGTTCGGCAGCGCGGCTGCGGCGTTGCCGTTCGCGGCGCGGGCGGAGCAGCCGACGACGCCGGTGGTTGGACTGATCAACGCTGGGGCCGAATCCGCCGCTGACCGTATAACCGCCTTTCGGAAGGGCCTGAACGAAGCCGGCTACGTTGAAGGCCAGAGCGTCGCGATCGAATACCACTGGGCAGAATGCCCATTCTTGCAGCAGAGCGCGGACGGAATATGGACGGCGCCTTCCGGTGCGAAAGTTGCGTGGTTGAAGGATCCCGATGGCAACCTGCTTTCCTTGACCGAGCCAAAGCGCGGCTGATCAAACGGATGTGCCTCAATCTCGCCCCGGTTGGTCGGTCGCGCATTCTTGCTGCGGCACTCACAGTGGTGGTTGCCGTTTTTGCGCACGCGGTGCGGACTTGCGCCGGTTCTGGATCGGTCGATGCAAAGCTGACTGAGGTATTGATCCCCGGGGCGCCCGATCGTGGCATCTTCGACCCATCGATCACCACCGACGGCTCCGGGCGCCTGTTCATGTCGGTATCGGGGATCGGCTCGACAGCCGAAGGCAGCAGCATTGGCGCAAATGCCGTGCGCACTTATCTCGCGGTGTCGGACGACCAAGGTTCGAGTTGGCGGCTTGCGGGACTTCTCAACCCCGAGATCGAAGTCCGGCTCGACACTGCTGCCGCCCCGCGTCGCGGACGCTGGCAAAGCGAGGTGTCGGCACTGGTCCATGATGCTGAGGCGCCCAGGGCCGCGCGCTGGAAACTTTTCTGGCACCAATACCTCAATGTCAACGGCGATCGAAAATTCCAGCACGGTTGGATCGCTTACAAAGAAGCCGAGACCGCCGAGGGCCTCGCGGCCGCCACGCCCATAAAGCTCATCACGGCGCTCGGCTATGATCCAGTCAATGACCAGGCAGCCGGGTGGACGCATGCCTCGATCTCGGGTCCCGCCGTCGTGCGGGTGCAGGATCTGGCGCCAGACTTAGCCCATTGCGCCGCTGTGAGCGAGCCCGGTGTCCTGGACAAGCCGGATGGACTCTATTTGTCGCTCGTCTGCTATCGTGGCAGCCTCTTCGGCCTGTTCGGCGTGAGCACTCGGGTGATCCTGTTGCGCTGCGCGCGGCCGTGCACGCCAACGAGGCCCGGCGCATGGTCGTATGCCGGGACTGTTCTCACCCAGGATGACGCCAAAGGTGCCGGGATGAACAAGTTCTCGGCCTCGGACCTCTTCTCCGAGAGTAGCCGCGATTTCGTCGCCGTGTCGCCAGTCGGAACCGTTCCCGGCAAGGGTGCCTACAAAGGCTGCATCGTCTATCGTCTTGCCGACCTGTCGAAAGCGAAGATCGCACGCGAGAGCGATGCCCGACCTCACGCGGAAGCGAAGATTGGCCTAGACCGCGACAGCTTCAATGGCGCATGCACGTTTCTACCCACAGGCGCCAACAAAGGACTTCTGATCGGGCGCGTCGATTTTGCAAAAAGACAAAACGTAGTCGAACCGACGTTCCGCGTGTTTATGACAGGCGTCGTGCCGTGAGCGGGCACGTAGGTGGTTACCGGTAGTCTCTCTCTATGGCTCGGCGCCTTATAAAGCTCCAATCGACGACTTCCGTTGTTGGCCCGAGAAAGCAGAGGGCTCCCCGGCGCGAGCGCGCGCGAGCGATTCAAAGAGCAGGTGTTGAATGCTTTTGTGGCGGAGAAACTCGCGCTCAAAGAGATTGCGCACGAGCCCGAGAACACGAGCATTGCAGAGCCCGCGGCAGAGCCCGCGCCGGATGACGCCGACGGCGTCCTGGTATCGAGGTTCCCCTAGGACAGCGCGCTGCAGCTCAAACGCGAGTGGTCTCCCTGGCCGGCTCGGATCCCTGGGAATCCGCGCGAGCTCGGCTGGTGTCGCCCGCGCAAGCATCCCTGCCGAGATCCTGGCCTACGCCCGAGCTGCGTATCCCCAACGCCGCAGCTCAAACGCGAATAGTCTCCAAAGCCAGAATTCGGCTGGATTCCTTGGCGCGGACTTCACTCGCGCTTTAGGCTTTACTTTGATTGCAGTAAACGGTGCACGGACCGCGACGGTCGCAGAATGCGCAGGCTGATACGAGTTTTCATAACAAATATACCGTTCTTGGGCAGGTACAGGATTCTCAGGGCGTCCGACATTGGGAGGCTCCAAGACCATAACCGGTTGCTCACGGAGGTCGCAACAGAGAGAGCTCGCAAGCTACAACAGCGCGAGGCCGAGTGTTCCGAGTTCGCTACGGACAGCGCGCTGAAGTTCCAGGAGCTCCAAGACCATAACCGACTGCTCACCGAGGCGGCGACGGAGAGCGCTCGGAACCTACAACAGCGCGAGGCCGAGTTTTCCCAATTCGCTACGGACAGCGCGCTGAAGTTCCAGGAGCTCCAAGCCCATAACCGACTGCTCACCGAGGCGGCGACGGAGAGCGCTCGCAAGCTACAACAGCGCGAGGCCGAGTTTTCCCAATTCGCTACGGAGAGCGCTCGCAAGCTACAGGAGCGCGAGGCCGAACTGACAAACACGA
>DASXNP010000218.1:0-1508 GCA_036494985.1 Binataceae bacterium (SeqCode) | reverse complement strand
GCCGCGTGGCGGCCAGCCGTCTCTCCCGTGAAGTAACGGGCGAGGAAAGAAATTTAGGCGGCTTGGGAGGTTTGCGGGATTGCCATTGAGCCGGCGCCTACGCGGATGGGGAGGATTACCAGGCTGTAGCCGTAGAGTTGGAGCCAGTTCTGGAGTTCGAGCGAGGTGTGGTTGTGCAGGAAGCGGCCGATGAAGCCCTCGACTTCGTCGGAGAAGATGAGCTTGCCGGCGAAGAACACGACGTGCGGGAATTCGTGCGCAACTTCCAGGCATAGCCGGCGCAGCTCGACGACGACGTCGGGTGCGAGTCCGGCGCGCAGTTCAGGATGCAGGCCCAAGTCGGCGGCGAACTGGCAGTACTCGTTCAAATCTTCGGTCATCCGGGTTTCGAGCTCGTGAACTTCCTCGGGACCCTTCAGCAGCGCGGCATCGACTTCACCGACACCGATGAACACCACGTTGCGGAACTCGTCCTTGAACAATTGTGTGACTGCGATCAGGGTCGCGAGCCCGAGGCCGTTGTAGCCGCTGACCAGGATTGCCGCGGTTGGCGCGTTGGGATCGCGCTTGGCGGGTTCGCGTTTCTTGACCGCATAAAGTTTCGGCAGGATGTCGGCCTCGAGCTGCTCGATTGCCTTCGAGACGCGCTCGTAATGCCGCCGCACGGTGTAACACAGCAAAATCAGCCCGCCGGTGATGACGACCGTCACCCATCCACCGTCGTGAAACTTCAGCGTCAACGTGATCATCAGGATTGTCGCCGTGAAGAAAGTGCCGACGCCGTTGATCAACAGCTTGCGGAGCCATCGCTTCTCGTTTTTGCGCTCGATCCACCAATGAGTCGTCATCCCCAGTTGCGAGAGGGTGAAAGTCACGAAAACGTTGATCGCATACAGGACGACCAGTAGATCAACTTTTGCTTCGGTGCCGATCAGCAGCAGTATCGCGGCGAGTCCGATCGTGATGACGCCGTCCTGGGTCACGAGACGCGCGCTCAAGTTTGCGAAGCGTCGCGGCAGCCACCGGTCGGTCGCCATCGTGGCGAGCACGCGCGGTCCGTCCACGAAGCCGGTCTGCGCGGCGACGAACAGCAGCGCGCCTTCGGTCAGCAGCGCGAAGGTGATTATTTCGGGGCCGACATGGAGGCCGAAAAGCTGCCAGTTGCTCGCGAGCTTCTCGAACATGACTGCGTTGAGGGTCTTGCCCGCCTCGGCCTCGACGTTCAGCAGCAGGTAGCCGAGCAGGATTCCGCCCGCGACGAAGGCGAGCGACACTGCCATGTATATCATCGTGCGCTTGCCGGTCTCGGCGCGCGGCTCGCGCAAAATCGGCAGACCGTTGCTGACGGCCTCGATTCCCGTGTAGGTGCCGCCGCCGAGGCTGTAGGCGCGGAAGAAAATCACGGCGAGCGCGAGCATTCCGATGCTATGCGAGCTGGCGTGCACCTCGCGCACGGCGTGACCGACGATTGACGGCAGTTCCGGCGCGCGGCTTAGGATCGCGTAGCC
>DASXNP010000217.1:0-4227 GCA_036494985.1 Binataceae bacterium (SeqCode) | reverse complement strand
AAAAAAGCCGAAGAGCTCGGCTACGAATCGCTTTGGATCCCGGAGCACATCCTGATGCCGATCGAGTACAAGTCGCGCTATCCCTACGCCAACGGGCGGCTCGCCGCCACGCCGGAAACGCCACTGCACGATCCGATGCTGGCGCTGGCTTACGTTGCCGCCGTAACCACCAGGATCAAACTCGCCACTGGAGTGTTTGTCGTGCCGCTCAGAAATCCCTACACGACCGCGAAAGCGGTCGCCAGTCTCGATACGTTGTCCGGCGGACGCTTTATCTTCGGAATTGGAATCGGATGGCTCGAGGAGGAATTCGCGGCGGTCGGAATGAATTTCGAGCAACGCGCGGCGCGGGCGCGTGAATACGTCGCGCTTATGAAGGAGATCTGGACCCAGGACACGCCGCGCTTCGAGGGCAAAACACAAAAGCTGTTGCCGACCTTCAAATGCTACCCGCACCCGGTCCAGAAGCCGTATCCGCCGCTGGTTTTCGGCGGCAACACGGAAGCTTCATACAAACGCGCCGCGCAACTGGGCGACGGATGGTACGGAATCGCCGAGAACATCGACGCGACCGCAACGGTCATCGCACGGCTGCGCGAGCATGAAAGAAACGAGAAGCGGGACAAGCCACTAGAGATAACCCTAGCGCCACGGTTGGCTGGACAGCCGAGCTTGAGCGACATCAAGCGCTTGAAGGAAATCGGCGCGGACCGGCTTATAATCGCCGCGGGCATGGGAACCAAGGATTCGCTTACGGCGATGGAGCGGTTCCGCGATCAGGTAATCGCGAAATTTTGAGCGCAGCGGGCAGGTCTGGCTCGCGGCTGGAACTCTGCGACCATGCCGCGTGACGTGGTCAACTGGGCGCGCTTCAAACCGCGTGGCTGCATGAATATGATGTGGTCGCAAAGCTCGAATCGCATTCGAGAGAGCTCACGTCCATGAAGACTTGCCCGCAATGCGAAAGAACCTACGGCGACAGTGAGAATTTCTGTCCAATCGATGGCAGCGCCCTGGTAACGACCGGTGCCGAAGCGCCGGAGTCGCGCGCAAAGTCAGCGGTGACCGTCGCAACAAGCGCTGACCTCGCAGCCGAGGCGCCGATCGATTGTCCAATCTGTGGAGGACGCGCGCAGCCGGGCGAAGAGATTTGCAATTTTTGCGGGGCGCGACTGGGTCCCGAGGGATCAGCGGCCGCGCCGCTTCGGCAGGCTGCGCTGCAACAGGCCACGAGCCGCACTCCGCCACCACCTCAGTCGTCCAACCCCGCGCGCGCCGGCGGCGGGGCGCAGTACGAGGGCGGACCTTCGGCGTCCGGACTACCGCAGCAGGTTGAAGGACGCAGCCGACTGAGCATCGTCGGCTGGATTATCGCGGCCTTGATCGCTTTGCTGGGCGGAATCTGGTTCGCACTGCACCTTAGCGGGCGCAACGAGGAAGCTGCCAATCCCGCCGCATCCGCGGTCGCGACGGCATCCGCGGCACCGCTGCCGAGCGGACCGTACGTCGCGCTCGCCACAAATCTCGCGATTCAAATAACCGGATCGTCGGCCTCGGCGCCGCCAAGAAACCAGGACGCCGCGAAGACCGCATTCGAAAACAACCAGAGCGGGCTGCTCGACGACTATATCAAGGCCTTCGGCGCGACCACTCCGGTACGCGACGGAATGATCGTGGCGCTCACCGTCGATCCGAGTGGCGTGGTTACCGGTGCAACGGTCAAGACCTCTACCGATCCGAACCCGAGCCTGGACGCAACCGCCGTCAAGAACATGATCGGATGGAAGTTCGATCCGGTAAGCGGCGCAGGCCCGGTCGAGATCGATTACCCGGTCATCTTCAACAGCAATCCCGCCAAGCAGGCAGGGCTCGAAACCGCGCTGGCGGACAAGGCCGGAAAGTTCGGCTCTGCCGATACGCCGGAGTATGCCTACGCCCCTGCCGCGAGTCCGACAGTCGAAGCAGTCGCGTCTTCGCCCGCGTCGGTCCCGACTCCGTTCGTCGCCTCTGGCGGCGGAGAGCCGATCGCGCCCGTTGCATCGCGCAAGAAGCGCGGCGCGGCGCGTCCCGCGCCGACGCCCTCGCTAATCACGCAGGTACAGGACGCACTACGCGCCGACCGCAGGCTCAATGGCGCAAACGCCTACACGAATCCCGGCGGGGTGGTGGTGCTTTTCGGCCAGGTCTTCGACGACAAAGCGAAGACCTTGGCCATGAAGACCATCAATTCGACCCCTGGCGTCACGGGCGTGGTCGATAACATGACGACTTCGACCGGCGCCTGGCTCCTGGAACAGAATCAGATCAACACAGCCCTCAGGCTCAGCGGGTTAACCAACGTTCAGGCGACCGTAATCGGCAAGGACGCCTACCTGTCGGGCCAGGTAAGTTCAAATGAGGAGAGTAACCAGGCCGTGAGCATCACCCAGTCGACTGCCCCGGTGACGGTGAAAACCAATCTGATCAGGATAGTGCCTAAGGGACTCTTTTGAGCGATCGACCGTCTCGCCGGGGTGAACGAAGTCCAAGCTGGTTGCTTTCCACTTGCTATTGACAAGTTTTCAGGCCCACGATTAGATGAATCCACGGCGTGGATCGCGCCGCTCTCACAGGAGATTCAATGGCTATGGCTGACGCAGCACCGACTACGTGTAAGGAAGTATTCGCGATGATGCCGACCCGCCTCAACAAAGATGCGGCGAAGGGGTTGAAAGCGATTTATCAGTTCGATCTATCCGGTGATGGTGGAGGAAAATGGGCGGTTCACGTCAACGACGGTACCTGCCAGGTAAAAGAAGGCGCGGATCCGTCCCCGAACATCACGATCTCGATGACTGCGCAAGACTACCTCGACATGACGTCGGGCAAGCTCAACGGCCAGATGGCCTTCATGAGCGGCAAGCTCCGGATCGCCGGCGACATGGGATTGGCATTGCGGTTGCAAAGTCTATTCCAGCAGTAGTGCCCGACTCGATCATCATCGACTTTGCAGTCCCGGCTCCCCTGAAGGAGCCGGGAGAAAAATCCCCCCAACAACAATCCCCTTTAGATACAAACGGTCCGCGCAAATCATTGCTCCGTCCTGACTCACCTCCCTCTACCCGATAGAACGTAATTTTTCACCCATTCGGATTTGAAAGCCTGGATCAGATTCAGGAAGCAACCTCGTGACACGCAATTCAAAGGATTCAAGTTGGCGGCTTAGCGCCAACCGGGAACAACCCAACACCCAAGGAGAAATGGAACTGGTATGAGTGCTCAACAAACGCCCGGCGACCCTCTCGAAGATGAAGAGGCGCGCAGGGAAGAAGAACCCTCCAAGGACGCGATGACCTCGAAGCTGTCCCAGGAGCTCAACAATTGGCGGCGCAAACGATCCAACGGACGGGCGGCGAGACGGGCGGAGAATCAAGACGCCAACAAATTCTCGTCGGAACCTGCGCGCACGATCAAGGTGCGGGGCCATGAAACGCTTGTGATTCGCAAGGGGAAGCTTTCCGCGAAGCCCAAGCTCAACCCTCTGGATCAAATCAAAGAATAGACCTCCCGCGTTGCGGTCCGAGCGTCTTTGCGGACCGGCCGTCAAAAATCTCCTGCTTCAGGCGGAATGTTCAATGCCGCTGCCACGAACAGGCCTCGTCCTGGCTCGGCGAACCCTCGCCCCTCGTTTCAGGTGCGGAGGATCTCAACCGGCATCTGCCGCGATGCCTGCCGCGCGGGATAGAGCGTCGCAACCAGACACAGCGCGATCGATGCGATCGCAACCGCGAGGAAATTTCCCACCGACACTTGAATCGGCAGGCTGGAGGTCTGGTAGATCTCCTTGGGAATCTGGATGAAGTGGTAGCGCGACAGAACAAAACACCCGATCGCGCCTAGTGCGAGTCCCGCGCCGGTGCCGATCAACCCGACGATCAGCCCCTTGAGAACAAAGATCAACGCGATGTTCCGCCGCGCCGCGCCCATCGTCAGCAGCACCGCGACGTCCTTGCGCTTTTCCATCACTACCATGATCAAGGTCGCGACCAGATTGAAGGCCGCGACTCCGATCAAAAGCAGCATCACCAGCGTGTAGATCCGCTTGAGCATCTCGAATCCCGCCGCCGCGGATTGATTGAATTCGATCCAGTCGCGGACCCGGAACGGAGGCGGAAACAGATTGCGAAGCCGCGCCGTCACTGCCGAGGTGTCGTCGAGGTTCGCCAACCGCAATTCGATTCCGTCAAC
>DASXNP010000216.1:0-2411 GCA_036494985.1 Binataceae bacterium (SeqCode) | reverse complement strand
CCGTCGGTCAACGGGTCGGGCGCCTTCCATCCGGTGATTTGAACGTTCGACGCCGAGTAAGCGTCAAAGCGAAATACCCGATCGCCCTGGGGAGGCATCACGAGCAAAGCGTTAGTCGGCGGCAGATCTTTCGGCACCGTGTATTCAAAAATTACCAGGTCTGCCTTGGCGGCCTGGTCGGGTTGATAGTTTTCAGGTCGTTGGCTAAGCACGTGGACGCCTGGCAACGAGTTCAAACTCGCCGCATCGCTGGGCGTCGGGGTTACGAACAGAATCTCGATCGATCGCGCGGCGCTTGCCGTTGCATAGGCGACGTTGTCGAGGTCGAAACCGTCTTTGGGTGCGAGGTTGGCTCGATATGAACTGGCCGGCGCCAGCGAAGGAAAATCGAGCGCTCCGAGTTCGCGCGGTTCAAGACGGGCCTGCGCGTATGCGAGGCGCTTGCCGTCGCCATCGATGTCGACCACCAAAGTGGTCGCGCGACTGCTGAAGTTCGCAATGGTAACGCGGCCGTGGAGGACGTCGGCCCCGAGCGACTCGCGCCGCAGCACGAAGGAACCGAGCGCAAAGTTTGGAATCGGGTCGTCGATGGTAATCGCACGGATTCGGTCTGGAAACGGGGGGCTCAGTGGACGTGACCCGGCGAAGATTACTCTGGAGAATCGCTTACCCGAGCCCAAGTCCGCTAAATTGCGCTCGACGGCTCCGGTGTCGTCGGGCGAGTCGGTAAGCGCGATCCGATTGATCGCGGATTCGGCAGCGGCGATGCTCGGCAGCGGTCCCGCGATCAGCCTCGGCAGCGGCGCCGTGGAGTAAACACTGACCTCGCCGCCGGAGCCCTCGCTGCGCAAGGCCGCGGCGAGCTGATCGCGCGCTTCCTCGAAGCGCAGCCGGCCCGAGGGAGCTAGCGCTTGCATAGCGGCAGAGTTGTCAAGCACCACCGCGATCGGATTGCGCCGGCGAATGACGTAGGGGCCGGCAAGCGCGAGCGCCGCCAGCGCGAGAATCAAGGCTTCGATGAAGAACATCCAGTCGAGTTTCGGCAGTCCCCACGGACGGTCGCCCTTTAGCCCTCCGAGCGCGCGAAAGGCGATGACGCTTGAAACGATCAGGCGCTGCGGGCGTTCGCGCACCATATACGCGATCGCGAGCACCGGAATCGACGCGAGGAGGAACAGTCCGGCTGGGTAGAGCAATCCCACCGCGGCTCCACCGTCTAATGCGCCAGGCCGAGTTCGACCGCGGCGCGGACGAAAGCTTCATCGAAGTTTTGATCGCCGGTATAGAGCGTGTAGCGCATTCCGCGTTTCAGGCAGAAGGCGCGAACTTCCCGGCCGAGGCGTTTGATCGTCTCGCGATACCGAGCCTGCGCTCGCGGATTCATCGAGGCGCGGACTCGTTCGCCGCTTTCCGCATCGACCAGTTCTAGGTTTCCCTCCAAACCGGTTCCGTCGATCTCACGCGCCCCGAGGATCTGCACGGCGGTAACATCCATGTTCGCGGCGGTAAAAAGGCCCAATCCACGGGTGACGTTGTTGAGCATCATCAGGTAATCGGACACCACGAAAATCTTGCCTGCGCGCTTGATCACGACCAATTCCTGCGCCAGGGCCGAGGCGAGATCGAGGTCGCCCGCGGGCTTTACCGCATCGAGTTGGCGCGCAAGGTCGATGATGCGATGAGTACCGAGCACAAAGCTGGGACGTATGGTCTCTCCCTTTCCCGCCAGGACGCGAACCATCACGCGGTCTCCGGATGAAAGCGCCACGTACGCTAGCGCCAGCGTCATCGCGACCGCGGATTCGAATTTGTGATCGCTCTGGGGAAAAGCCATTGACCCACTCGCGTCGAGGAAGACGTAGGTCAGCAGATCCTCTTCTTCCTTGAACTGCTTAATGTAGAGCTTGTCGGTGCGCCCGTAGAGGCCCCAGTCGATGTAGCGGAAATCGTCGCCCACGGTATAGGGGCGGAAGTCGGCGAACTCCAACGAGGCTCCGCGCCGGGGTGACAGATGGACTCCCTTGCCCATTCCGGCGTATTCGCGCCGCGTGCGAATCTTCAGATGATCCAGCCGAGCGAGAAAGCTTGGCGTAAATTCGGCGGGGAGTCCGAGCATCGGATCAGCGCGGCCGCTTCAGCCGCTTGATTACCTGCTCGAGCAGTGAATCGGTCGTGATGTTTTCGGCCTCGGCCTGGAAGTTGCGGAGCAGGCGGTGGCGCAGCGCGGGGATTATCGCATCTTCTATATCGTCGTAACTGACGCTTACCCGCCCCTCGAGCAAAGCGTTGACCTTGGCGCACATCACCAGGGCCTGTGCGCCGCGCGGACTGGGACCGAAGCGCAGATATTGCGTTATCTCCGGACTGGCCGCGGGACCACTCGGAGTGCAGTTTGCGATGAGGCCAATCAG
>DASXNP010000215.1:0-3077 GCA_036494985.1 Binataceae bacterium (SeqCode) | reverse complement strand
GGTCGTCTAGTAGTCAGCTTTGCAGGCCGCGCTCCGCAACAAATCGCTCAGTTTTTCCCAGCGCAGAACCGAGCCGCTCGAGCAGCAAATCGATCTCGTCGGGCGAGATAACTAGCGGAGGCGACATGCAAATGCTGTCACCAATGGCGCGGATCAGCAGGCCGTGTTCGCGCGTTGCATCGCGGAAAAACGTGCCGACCTTGGCGGATTCGGGAAACGGTTGACGGGACTCCTTATTTGCAACGAGTTCGATCGCGGCCATCAAGCCTTCGCCGCGAACGTCGCCGATGATCGGTGAGGACTCGAATCGATGCAGGCCGCCGTGCAGACGCTCGCCCATCTTTGCGGCGTGGTCCACGAGACCGTCGCGTTGCATGATCTCGATAGTCTTCAAGCCGGCTGCACAGCATGCGGGATTTCCTGAATTAGTGTATCCGTGCCACACCGAGGAGCCCTTCGGCGCCGAGCACAGGGTCTCGTAGATCCGCTGGTGAACCAGCACTGCGCCCAGCGGCAGGTACCCGCTGCTGATGCCCTTGGCGCACGAGATAATGTCCGGGCGAACGTCCCAATGCTCGACCGCGAACATTTTACCGGTCCGACCAAAGCCTGTAATCACTTCGTCGGCGACCATCAGAACGTCGTATTTGTCGCAGATTTGGCGGATTCGAGTCCAATATTCGCGCGGCGCGGGAATCACGCCGCCCGCGCCCATAACCGGTTCCGCGATGAAGAACGCGACCGTGTCGGCTCCCTCTTCGAGAATCACCTTCTCGAGCTCGTCGGCGCAGGCGACCGCGCAGGAAGGATACTGCTTGCCAAGCGGGCATCGGTAGCAGAACGGCGGCTCGATGTGCCGAACCTTGTCCAGCAGTGGTTCGAAATGCTCATGGAAGTGATCGATACCGGTCAGGCTGGCCGCGCCGGTTGACGAACCGTGGTAGCCGCGCAATCGGGCGATCGCGGTGGTCTTGTTCTTGTATCCTTTGAGTTTGAAATAAAGCCGGCTAAGTCTGATGACGCTTTCGTTGGATTCCGACCCTCCGCTGGTGAAAAAGATCCGGGTCAGACCCGGCGGTGCGATCTCGGCGAGCTTCGCCGCCAGCTCGATGGCCGGCGGTGTGGAAATGTTGAGCAAAGTAAGATGAAAAGAGAGATTTTCGAGTTGTTCCTGCACCGCCGCGGCGATTTCGCGATTGCCAAAGCCGAGATTGACGTTCCAGATCGAGGAACTGCCGTCGAGATACTTTTTACCGCTTGAGTCCCAGACCCATACGCCCTTGCCCCGCACGATAATCAGCGAGCCTTTTTGCGCGTGCTCCTCGATTGGCGCGAAAGCCGGCAGTTTGTGCTTGCGATCCAGCTCGAGGAGCCGCTCGGTGTCGAGCTCGAAACGCGTTGAATGGTTGGTGCCGGCGCCGCCGGCCTTTTTCGATGCTGGGGTCATTGATTAGCTCCTGAAGGGCCTCGATCAGGAAGGATGCTTCGATGTCAGCGGCAAATGCAATCGGTTCGGCGGGAGTAGCGATACTCCTGGTAGCGTTTTTGCTGAATCTAATCGGAACGCTCAACCCCGGTTCGCTTCTCTATCGGGTCCTGAATGCGTTGGGTGCCGGGCTGTCGTGCTACGCTTCGTGGATCATCGGCTTTTTGCCCTTCGTTATCTTGGAAGCGACCTGGTGCATAGTAGCGATCGTCGCAATACTTAAACCAAAGTCGCCGAGCTAACCGACGTTGCCCCTTTCAGCGACCGGACAACGCTACCAGCAAGGATTTCACATTGAGCGCCGCAGTAGGCTATAAGGCCGATGAGGCAGGCATGGCGAACTACAGTATTAAGGATAAGGTCGCGATCGCCGGACTCGGCGAGACCACTTACTACAAGCGCGGCACCGCGCCGATTAGCGAGTTTCGGCTTGCCTGCGAGGCGATTCGGCGCGCGGCTGACGACGCCGGAATCAAGGTCGCCGAGATCGACGGGATCGCCTCATACAGCAACGATCGCAACGACTCATCACGACTGGCAAGTGCGCTCGGCTTGCCGGAGCTGAGATTCTCGAACATGTTCGGGGGCGGCGGCGGGGGCGGCGGATCGGGCGCCATCGCGAATGCCGCGGCCGCGATCCTGGCAGGTTACGCGACGCACGTGGTCGTGTTTCGGGCGTTGGCCCAGGGACAGTTCGGGCGCTTCGGACAAGCCGCGCCGGTCACGACAATCTCCGGCGACTCCGCCTACACCATGCCCTACGGGCTGATGTCGCCGGCGCAAATGTTTGCGATGCGATGCACTCGCTTCTTTCACGACCACCAGGTCACCGAGGAGGCGCAATGCGCAATTGCGCTTGCCGCGTACGATCACGCCCAGCGCAATCCGCGCGCCGTAATGTATGGACGTCCCCTGACCCGGCAGGCCTATCTAGAATCGCGCTGGATCGTCGAACCATTCCGCCTCTACGACTGCTGTCTGGAGAATGACGGCGCAGCAGCCGTGATCCTGACCCGTGCGGATCGCGCGCGCGACCTCAAACAGAAGCCCGCGTATATCATGGCGGCCGCCCAGGGCACCGCTTATCGACAGGCGGCGTCGGCGCACAACGCGCCCGACTACGCCACGTCGAATTTCAAGACCTTGGCTCCGCGCCTCTACCAAATGGCGGAAATCGAGCCCAAGGACGTCGACGTGGTGCAGGCGTACGAGAATTTCACCGGTGGCGTGGTCATGAGTCTGGTCGAGCACGGCTTTTGTGAGGCTGACGAAGTAATGGAGCTTTGTAGGTTTGAGAATTTCAGTTGGCGCGGCGGCAAGCTACCGCTCAACACCAGCGGCGGGAACCTCGCGGAGTGCTATATGCACGGGTTGGAACTGGTCAACGAAGCGGTGCGCCAGGTGCGTGGAACTTCGACGTGCCAAGTCAAGGACGCCGAGGTTTCGATGGTGATTTCCGGTCCGATGGTCTCTCCGGTAAGCGACTTGATTCTCCACGGGTGAGTATCTAGTGAGCTCGCGAACCGACTCGCTTTGCCTGCCGGCGGGATTGCCGGAGCCGGTGCCGACGCGCGATGGACTCGATCGCCAG
>DASXNP010000214.1:0-3860 GCA_036494985.1 Binataceae bacterium (SeqCode) | reverse complement strand
ATCCGCGGATTAGCCACCTCGCAAGAGACCTATGAGGCGACCCGCGCATTGGCCGAGAAGCTCGGAAAAGCCACGATGACGGCGGAGGACTTTCCGGGGTTCATCGTCAACCGCGTGCTTCTCCCGATGATCAACGAGGCGATTTACGCACTGTATGAAGGGGTCGGCAAAGTCAGCGACATAGACACCGCGATGAAGCTCGGCACCAATCAACCGATGGGGCCGCTCGAACTAGCAGACCTGATCGGACTCGACACCTGCCTTGCGATTATGGGGGTGATGCATAGCGTACTGGGCGATGACAAATACCGGCCGTGTCCTTTGCTCAAGAAGTACGTGGATGCGGGCTATCTTGGAAAGAAGGCCGGACGGGGGTTTTACTCATACGATGGGCACGGGAATTTGATCGCGCCGCAGAGTAGTTAAGAGCGCGCGGCGACCGGAGGAGACCATGGGCGTGACAGCTTTCATCTTGATCGATACGTCACCGGGCAAGGCGCGGGAAGTGGCGGCCAAGCTGCGGAGCGTTGAAGGGATCACGTCCGCCCACGCCGTGACCGGACCGCATGATATAATCGCGACCGCCGGCGCGAGCGATGTCTCGGCGCTGGGCGAATTGGTGGTGCAAAAGATTCAGAGCATTGCAGGAGTTAGTCGGAGCCTGACTTCGATCGTTGCCGACTGACGATAAGTCAAATTTCGAGAGCTTTTGCGCCCACCGTTGTACCCCTGAGGCTGTCTTAAGATCAGGAAGATTGAATCTATGGCTGAGTTACCCGTTGTAAAGCGCCTACGCAGAGATGTCGAGCTTCTGAAGCACGAACTCAACGTCGAGCTGCCTAAGGAATTGGAGCGCGCGCGTGCGCATGGCGACCTGTCGGAGAATGCCGAGTGGGCGATGGCAAAGCAGAGGCAGGAGTTTTTGCGCGCCCGGGTGCACAACTACGAAGCGCGTATCGCGGAGCTCAGCACCATCGACCTTGAATCAATTCCGCGCGATACCGTGGGGTTGGGTAGCAAGGTGAGGCTCGAGGATCTCGATGAGGGTACCGAGATCGAGTACGAGATCGTTGTGCCGGAAGAGGTCGACGGCGGCATCAACAAGATTTCACTGTCGTCGCCCATTGGTCGAGCGATGATCGGCAAAATGCAAGGTGATGATTTCGAGGCGCACACGCCCAACGGCAAGCGATCCTATCTGGTTCGCAAGCTGGTCACGATTCACTTCCTGCTCGAAAGCCAAAACGGCAGCGGCAAAGGATAACCACCGGTAGGGCGCTTGCAAATCAACTCTCGCCCGAGAATCTGTCCCACGCCGCTTGGCGGGTGACGCCAAGGGCGTCGCCAATCCGGCTCCAGGTGATGCCCCGCTTGCGGAGCAACTGGACATGCTCGCGCAGAGTGTCCTCGACCGCACTGAGTGCGGCGAGCGCCGGCTTCAGCGTCGCAAGCAGCTCCTCGTCGCCGAGCGAATCCCACCCGCGGAAGGGTGCTGCGGGTTGTCCGGCTAGAATCTGGTTGCACGCGCCGACGCAGCGATCGCAGATGTAAACCCCGGGTCCGCCGATTAGCTTTTCGACGTGGTCGTCGTCGCGGCGGCAAAAGGAACAATAGAGCGGTTGTTTCTTAGAACGCGGCATCTTGACCCCCGCACCAGCCTGTCAAGGGATACTTGACACTGAAAGGTTTGTCAAGTATTCCTTGACGTCACTTTCAGCGGGCGGTTCGCGGACGGCCGGCGCGGGTCGACTTGGTAGCGTGGCAGGCTAGTTGCGATACATCGCTTCGATCTGCCGCTCATAGTGGATGGCGATGACCCGGCGTCTGACCTTCATCGTCGGTGTGAGCTCGCCATTTTCCTGTGAGAATGAGCTGGCGATCAGGGTAAAGGCCGCGATCGCTTCGACATCGGAGAGCGCTTTATTGAACTCGCGGATTTTGCGCTGATAGAACGCACGCACCTGCGGATCACCCACGAGAAGCTCGGGCGCGGCGTCCGCCGGAAGCCCCTTGGTACGGGCTTGATCGCGCAAGGTCGCAAAATCTGGGACCAGAAGCGCGGCCAGATGCTTGCGGCGATCGCCGAACACACAGGCCTGCGCGATGTAAGGGTCCGCCACCAGGCGCGTTTCGAGATTTGCCGGTGAGACGTTTTTCCCGCCTGACAGTACGATAATCTCCTTCTTGCGATCCTTGATCTTGATGAACCCGTCGGAGTCGATCTCTGCGACGTCGCCGGTATGCAGCCAGCCTTCCGAGTCGATGGCTTCGCGGGTCTCGGCTTCGCGATTGAAGTAGCCCGCCATCACGCTTTCGGCGTGGATCAGCAACTCGCCGTCGGAGGCGGTTTTGACGGTTACGTTCTTTAGTGGCGGGCCGACGGTGCCCAGGCGCGTGCGGCCGTGGAAATTGCAGGAGACCACCGGCGATGCTTCGGTGAGGCCGTACCCCTCGACGATTGGAACCTCGGCCGCCGCGAGCAATTCGAAGACTTCCACCGGCAGCGGCGCGCCGCCGGAGATCAGATAGCGGATGCGCTTGCCGAACGGCGCGCGGATCCGGGAGAACACCAACCTGCGCAGCGGGGCCATCGCGGCGGCAAGGTGGGGCGGGAGAGGGCGTCCCCGATGGCGATACCAGGCGGCGCGCGTTCCAGTGGAGAGCGCGAAGCGAAAGATTCGCTGGCGCAGCGCCGATGAGCTTTCGATTGTGCGCAGGATGCGCCCATGGATGACTTCGAGCAGGCGCGGCACGGTCAAAAGAATCGTCGGATTCACTTCGAGCAGGTTCTGCGCGATCTGCGTCAGCCCTTCGGCATACGCAACCGTTCCGCCCGCCATGAACACGGTGTAATGCACCGTGCGCTCGAAGGCGTGTGCGATCGGCAGGAACGAGAGCGTCATATCGCCTTCGCCGAGCTCGATGTGGGCCATGGAGGCTTCGGCATTGGCTAAGATGTTGCGATGGGTGAGCATCACGCCCTTGGCGGGGCCGGTGGTGCCGGAGGTGTAGATCAGAGTAGCGAGGTCTTGGCCGCGGCCTTCGCAAACCTCAGCTTTTTGGCCGGCACCGAGTTGAGCGATCGATGTAGTCTGCGCGGTCGATCCGTCAGCGCCGGCGCCGTCTTGGTCCATCCGGACCAGAGTGCGCAGGTGAGGCAATCGATCCTTGATCGCCGCGATTCGCTCTAGATTATGAGGACCCTCAATCGCGGCAACTACGGCGCCGGAGTCGCTTAAGATGTGCTGCATCTCCTCCGGCCCGTTGGTGGTGTAAAGCGGCACAACCACGGCGCCCATTCCCAGCGCCGCCTGATCGACGACGATCCACTTCGGGCCGTTGTCGGCAAGGATCGCGAGCCGATCGCCCGCTCTTAAGCCAATTCCGATCAGGCCCGCGCGCAGCTGGTCGGCCGAGTCAGCGATTTCCCGCCACGAGTAGTCGCGCCACTGCTTGCCCGCTTTGGCCTTAAGCAGTGCCCGATCGCCATAGCGCTTCGCCTGGCGGTCGAACATCTGAGCGATGGTAGCAGCGCTTGATGCCATGGCCCTCGACTCCCTCAAGCCTCGATGAAGTTCATAATCCGATCTCATTACAAACCCAACACTTTTCAATGACTTTCGCGCGTCGCTTAACCCTCGGAGCCGCTCGCCTTAAGGCTGAGCGGGCTCGGGCACCTTGAAAATTTGAATTAAATCGGATTATGTTGGCCGCGGGTGGCGATTAGCGCCGCGAATTGTTCAACCGGGCGATAGGTTTTTAAAGCATACGATGTGGTGGGAACATCTTTGGCTGCCTAACAACATTTCGACCTTCGGGTCGCGAATCGATTTCCTGTTCACTTTGATTTTCTGGATCAC
>DASXNP010000213.1:0-1757 GCA_036494985.1 Binataceae bacterium (SeqCode) | reverse complement strand
GCGAAGGCGAACTCCAACACGTCGTGCGTGGTAAGCGGGCCGACGTCTACTATGGAAGGAGTGCAATTGCCATAAGGGCAACTTGCTCAGGGATTAACATAACTACCTTGCCACTTGGAATTCCATTCTCGCAAGACGCGCCGGATCCGGGGGCTGGAGCCGTGGCGACGGGGATACCTTCGGGAGCAGAGCCTTCTGGGTACGTGCTCGTGCCCCTCCGGGAACGTGCGGACTTCACCCTTTACCGCGGCCGGCAGCACGGCAACCCATCGCCCGTCCTGGTAGTGGCACTAACCGCGGAACACCCGTCGCCTGCGAGTCTCCGGCGGCTGGAGCACGAATACTCGCTCGCAGACGAAGTCGATTCCGGATGGGCAGCCAAGCCTCTGGCGCTCACCCGTCACGAAGGGCGGACGATCCTCGTACTCAAAGACCCTGGCGGTGAGCCTCTGGATCGGATTCTTGAGCGAGCCCAGGGGCAACCGCTTGATCTGACCCGCGCCCTGCGCATCGCCATTGGCTTGACGACAGCACTCGGCCAAGTCCATCGACACGGACTCATGCATAAGGACATCAAACCTGAAAATGTACTCGTCGACGACGCCGACCGCGTATGGCTTACCGGCTTCGGAATTGCGTCGCGGCTGCCGCGTGAGCGCCAAGCGCCCACCCCGCCGGAGATTCTTTCGGGGACACTCGCCTACATGGCGCCTGAGCAGACCGGCTTCATGAACCGTTCGGTTGATTCCCGCAGCGATTTTTACTCTCAGGGCGTCATCTTGTATCGGATGCTCACGGGCGCACTGCCGTTTGCCGCCGCGGACCCCCTGGAGTGGGTCCACTGCCACATTGCACGCCGGCCGACACTACCTCGGGATCGCGCTGCAGTCCCCGAGCCATTGTCTGCCATTGTTACGAAGCTCCTGGCCAAGAACGCCGAGGACCGATATCAGACCGCTTTAGGCGTTGAGGCCGATCTTCAAAAGTGCTTCGGGGAGTGGGAATCAAGAGGGTGCATTGAACCGTTCCAGCTGGGGACACACGATGTCCCAGACCGGCTGCTGATCCCCGAGAAGCTGTACGGCAGGGCGGGCGAGGTCGAGACCTTGCTCGCCGCTTTCGATCGCATCGTTAAAAGCGGTGCACCGGAACTCGTATTGGTCTCCGGCTATTCCGGCATTGGCAAATCCTCTGTCGTCAATGAACTGCACAAGGTTCTTGTTCCTCCACGCGGGCTGTTCGCCTCGGGAAAGTTCGATCAGTATAAGCGCGACATTCCCTATTCGACCCTGGTGCAGGCTTTTCAAAGCCTGGTGCGGCCTCTTCTCGGCAAGAGCGACGCCGAGCTGGCGATCTGGCGCGATGCGCTTCTGGAGGCGCTGGTTCCAAATGCGCGGCTCATGACCGACCTCATCCCCGAACTGAAGCTCATTATCGATGACCCGCCGCCGGTTCCGGAGCTGGACTCGCAGCAGGCGCAATACCGTTTCCAGCTAGTGTTCCGCCGATTCGTGGGTGTTTTTGCCCGGCAGGAACATCCGCTCGCGCTCTTTCTGGACGATCTGCAATGGCTTGATGCTGCGACTCTCGATCTGCTGGAGGATCTGCTGAGCCGGTCGGATCTGCAGCACCTGATGCTGATCGGCGCTTACCGGGACAATGACGTCGATGCCACGCATCCCCTGATACGCAAGCTTCAGGCCATCAGGAACACTAGCGCCAAGATCAGTGAAATCGCGCTTGCGCCGCTCGTCCGT
>DASXNP010000212.1:0-1911 GCA_036494985.1 Binataceae bacterium (SeqCode) | reverse complement strand
CAAAACACTCGCGGCTACGCGGGGCATCCGTGGCACGCGGCGTGTGTCCGTATTGCGCAGTCGGATGCGCGCAACTCATCTACACGAAGCGGGGGCAGATAATCGACATCGAGGGCGACCCGGCGAGTCCCATCAACGAGGGAACCCTCTGTCCAAAGGGCGCCAACACCTACCAGCTGATCTCTAATCCGCACCGTCTTACGACGGTCAAGTACCGCGCGCCATTCAGCGACCATTGGGAGGACCGATCGCTCGAATGGGCGATGGAGCGGATCGCCCAATTGACCAAGCAGACCCGTGACCGCGATTTTCGCGAGTTTAACCAAGACGGCGCGCGGGTCAATCACCTGACTACCATCTCGCACCTGGGCGGCGCGACCCTCGATGACGAAGAGAACTACCTGATCAAGAAGCTGTTCAATGGAGGTCTGGGGATAATCCCGATCGAAAACCAGGCCCGGATATGACACGGTGCGTCGGTGCCCGGTCTGGGCGCCTCTTTTGGACGCGGGGCGGCAACGACATTCCAGCGCGATCTGGCGAACAGCGATTGCGTACTGATCATGGGTTCGAACATGGCCGAAGCCCATCCGGTGGGCTTTCGATGGCCGCTTAAAGCGAAGGAAGCCGGTGCAACGCTTATTCACGTCGACCCGCGGTTCACGCGCACCTCGGCGTTGGCGGACGTCTTCGTGGCAATTCGCGCGGGCAGCGACATCGCGTTTCTTGGTGGAATTATCAACTACATACTCGAAAATGAGAGATGGTTTCGCGAGTACGTGATTCACTACACAAACGCCGCAGCTATCGTGAGCGCCGACTATGAGGATGCGGCCGAGCTGGGTGGAATCTTTGCGGGTTTCGACCGGGAGTCGGCGAGCTACGACGTCGGCGGCCGAGCCTGGAGCTACGAGCTGAACGGCAAAGGAAATCGAATCGAGTCGGTAAAGATTCAACGCGACCCGACACTTAGCGATCCGCGCTGCGTGTTCCAGATCTTGAAGCGGCACTTCGCTCGCTACACGCCAGAGATGGTGGCTCAGGCGTGCGGATGCAAACCGCAGGACCTCGTCCGCGTCGCCGAACTGATGTGCCGAAATTCAGGACGCGAGCGAACCGGCGCAATCGTCTACGCGCTGGGATGGACACAACATTCGACGGGCGTGCAGATGATACGTGCTGCAGGGATTATCCAGCTGCTGCTGGGCAACGTAGGACGGCCGGGCGGCGGAATAATGGCGATGCGAGGCCATTGCAGCATCCAGGGGTCGACCGATATCCCAACCCTGTATCATCTGCTGCCAGGGTATCTTCCGCAGCCGACCGCAATGGATGAGCACCAGCGGCTCGCGGGGTATTTGGATATCGGGCACGTTCCAGCGATAGCGAAGCAGGGCAGCGGGGCGCAGTATCAGGACGGCACCCACACCGGATACTGGGCAAACATGCCGAAGTTCGCGGTGAGCCTCTTCAAGGCTTGGTACGGCGAGGCGGCGACGGCGGACAACGATTTCGGCTACGACTGGATTCCGAAGGCCGACGGGGACTATTCGCAGCTCGCGACATTCTTCCGGATGAAGCACGGCGAGGTGCGCGGCCTGTTTCTGATCGGTCAGAATCCTGCGGCGGGTGCGCCGAACGCAAAGTTGAATCGCGCCGCGCTCAGAAGACTGGATTGGTTGGTGGTGCGCGACTGGTTCGAACACGAAAGCGCGAACTTTTGGTATGCGGATCCAAGCTTTACAAATCCGAAGGCGATCGGCACCGAGGTCTTCATGTTGCCGGCCGCCGCGATGCCGGAGAAGGATGGGACGCTGACGAATACCGATCGGCTGCTCCAATGGCACGAAAAAGCCGCCGATCCGCCCAAGGATTGCAGATCGGATGCATGGTTCATTTACCACCTTGGGA
>DASXNP010000211.1:0-13234 GCA_036494985.1 Binataceae bacterium (SeqCode) | reverse complement strand
GAACCGACGTCCTGATCGAGCAGGTCCGCGAACTAATCTCCAAACTGGGGATCAAACCGGCGAAAGCAGCCAGGCGCATCGCGATCGTGGACGACGCCGAAACGTTGAACCTGGCCGCGCAAAACGCCCTGCTGAAAACCCTCGAGGAACCCCCCGGGGACGCGATCATCTTCCTTAACGCAAGCGGTGATCGCGCGTTGCTGGATACCGTCAGATCCCGCCTTAGAATGGTGCGCTTGGGCCCGCTCGCCGCTCCCGACATAGCGGCGATTCTTGTCGCCCGCGGCGGGGCTACTCCCAATCGCGCCCATGCTATCGCCAAACTCGCGCGAGGGAGTGCCAGCCGAGCGCTTGCGATGCTCGATGCCGATGAACCACCAGCGCTTGAATTGTTACGCGCCCTAAAAGACGCGCGCGCGATCGATTTTCCCAAGGCGCACGACTTGGCGCAGGAGCTGTTTGGCAAGCGCGACCAAGCCGCCGATAGCTTCGAACTGCTCGCAAGGCTGCTCGAAGACCTGCTAACCCACAAGATTCTAAATTCGGCCACTGAGGGGGGAGAAGCGGAAATCGGCAAGCTGATGACGGGACTGGCGCAAGCGATGAGTGTTGAAGCAATATTGAAGGGAATCGGCGACGCGCTTACGGCGGCTGCCGCAGTCGAAGGTATGGCGAACCCGCGTTTACAGGCCGAACAATGGTGGCTCGAAATCGGCAGTGCGATGAGGAATGAGCATGAGCGCAGAAATCGATCCGTTTGAGAGCCAGCCGCGACCGCCGCTGATCGCGGCGGTCAGCCTGCAGACCGCCGGCCATCTCCTCAACTATGCCTCAGGCGGCCTCGATCTGAAGCGCGGCGACCGCGTCGTGATCGAAACCGACTCCGGTCCCCGGATCGCAACCGTCGAGATTGAGCCGCACGAAGCCGCTCACAGCATCGATCCGCGTTCGCTTAGAACGATCGTCAGGCCAGCCGAGGTCAGAGACCTCGCCGCCGAGAGTGAATATCTCACCCGCGAGGCCCAGGTGCGCCGCCTGTGCCTTACGCGGATCCGGGAGCGCGGCTTGGCGATGAAGTTTGTCAACGTCGAGTTCACCCTCGACGGCCGCAAGGCAGTGTTCTTTTATGTAGCCGAAGATCGCGTCGACTTCCGCGACCTGGTGCGCGACCTCGCCAATACCCTGCGCATCAGGATCGAGATGAAGCAGATCGGGGCGCGGGATGAGAGCAAATTTACCGGCGCGGTCGGGCCCTGCGGACGCGAGCTGTGCTGCTCATCGTGGCTGCGCGATTTCGAAGCGATAACCGTCAAGATGGCGCGCGAGCAGGGTCTCGCCCTGAATCCCTCGCGATTGGCTGGAATGTGCGGACGCTTGAAATGCTGCCTACGCTACGAATACGCAACCTATCTGGAACTCAAACGTGAGCTTCCCGCACTCGGCCGCTGGGTCGAAGCGGTCACGGGTGAGGGAAGAGTGATCCGACAAAATGTGATCAAGCAAACCGTGCTTATCCAGCGTGAATCCGACCAGACGACGTTCGAAGTGTCGCTTGCGGAACTGGTGGAAAAGCGGCCCAAGTAGCCCGTTCGCGCCCGAGCTTGCGCGCCTCCAAACGCCGCTGGAGAAGTCAGCGCCAGCGGATGGTCTGGGTTACCCGATCGGCTTCTTCGATTCGGCGTCGGATTCCGGCCCTGACGTCGCTGCTGGAAAGTATTGCCACCACCTTGCGTGGATTTTCGCGCTTGACCACCGGCAGGCGACCGAGGCCCTCTCGCGCCATCAGATCGCTCGCTTCCTCCAGGGTGCTGTCTTCGAACGCGACCGCGGAGGGAGCGCGGACGATTTCAACGACGCGCTTGGCAGCTGGGTAGGTTGAACCGAACAAATCGCGCCGGCTGAGCAGACCGACGAGCCCTAGCGTTCGATCCACCACCGGAAACCCCTGGTGGGTGCTTCCGGGCCCGCCGCTGGCAATCCAGGCCCTGACTTCACCGATGGTTTGGTCTGCACGAAGCGAGACCACCTGATACGATGCCACCTCGCGAACGTAGACCTGCGACAAAAAGTCAGCGGCATAGTCGACCGGGACGCGGATGCCTCGCCGGCTGATTTTCTCGCTCATAATCGTATTTTTCATGAGCAAGCTGGAAACCAGATAGGCAGCCGTGCAGCCCGCCGCCAGCGGCAACAGCGCGTAGGGCTGCAAGGTGGTCTCAAATGCAAACACTATCGATGCGAGCAGCGCGCGGGACGCTCCCGCAAACATAGCGGCCATCCCGATCAGGCCCGCCAGTCGAAGATCCAGTGCCGCGCCCGGGAAAAGCGCGTTCGTCATTGCCCCGAGTGCCGCTCCCAGCGCGCCACCGATGATGAATAGTGGCGCGAGCGTCCCTCCCGAGGTACCGCTTGAAAGCGAGATCGACCACGAAACGAATTTGAAAACGCACAGCATGACGAGGGCGCGCGTAGCGAGGGTTCCCGAAAGTTCCGACCTGATGTTGTCGTATCCCACGCCGAGACTTTGCGGCACCCAGTACCCAACGATGCCGACCACCAGCCCTCCGAGCGCGGGCCACCACATCCAGTGAATTGGCAAGCGCCCGAACCCGTCTTCAAGAAGGTAAACCGCGCGGGTCACGCCGACCGAAACGATCCCTACGCTGGCACCCAGAAGGGCGTACATGATCAACGCTTTTGGATCTGATGGCCCGACATTGGGCATCTGAAAAACCGGCGCGGAGCCCACTATCGTCATTCGAAACGCAGCCGCGGCGAGCGCGGCGAAAGTAACTGGAATCAGCGAACGGGGACGGAATTCGAACAAGAGCAACTCGACTGCGATTAAGACCGCGGACACCGGGCTTCCGAAGGTGGCCGCCATCCCAGCGGCCGCTCCCGCCGACAAAAGGATTTTTCTTTCGTCCGCGGTGGTCTTGAGAAACTGGCCGAGCACAGACCCCAGCGCCCCGCCGGTTGCGATGATTGGCCCTTCGGCGCCGAAGGGACCGCCGGTTCCAATTGCGATGGCGGCCGAGATTGGCTTGAGAAAGGTGAGGCGAGGCGGGATCCGGCTTTGATTACGAAGCACCTGCTCCATCACCTCGGGAATTCCATGCCCGCGTATCCCTTCCGAACCGTAACGCGCCATCAGACCGACGATTACACCCCCGGCGATCGGGACGAAGATCACCAATAGACCGAGGTGATTTCCGGCAGGCGAGACGAATTGCGGCGTCAGGCGGCCGTAGAACGAAAGATTGGTTATGAGGCCAATCAGACCAATCAGGATTTGGGCGACGAGGCCCGCCGCTAGTCCAATTGCGACCGCAAGAAGCGTGATCCAGACTACGCGGCGATCGACGCCGGTCGCACGCTGGGGCGTTAGTAGCGACTCAAGCGCGGGCCCCATTGACGGGGCAATCGGCAACCCCTCGGTGGACGACGATCCACTGACGCTGTGGTCGGTCACGCAGTTCTGGCTTCGGCGGCGCTTCTAAACCTTAGTGGGGCGGGGCGGCGTCCTTGGGGACGAATTCGAGGCAGACCGAGTTTATGCAGTAACGCAAGCCCGTCGGGGCGGGCCCATCATCGAACACATGGCCGAGGTGTGCGCCGCATACTGAGCAGACCACCTCGGTCCGCCGCATGAAGAAACTGTTGTCGGCGTTCGTCTCGACACCGCTCGAAGCGATGGGCTGCCAGAAGCTGGGCCATCCCGTGCCCGACTCAAATTTGGTCTGAGAGCTGAACAGCGGATTTCCATCGAACGGACACACGTAGATTCCATCGCGGTGCTCGTTCCAGTACTTGCCGCTAAAGGCGCGTTCGGTTCCCTTCTGTCTGCATACTTGGTACTGCTCGGGCGTCATTATTTGGCGCCACTCGGCGTCCGACTTGATTACTTTGCGGATCGCGGCTGCCGGATCGGTCTTGAGCTGAGCTTCAGAAGCCATGGCCGTTTTCTCCGTTCGGTTTGCAACCGACCAAATCGCCGCAACGATTGCAGTGGCTAGTAGAGACAATGTCGCGTACTTCACATCAGATTATAGTCCGCGCCCCGCTGAAGGTTACAAGGCCGGGGGCGCGCGGGTTCGAGAGGGACCTTTTCCCTGTCCCGTCTGCCACCCTAGAATGAATCGGAGAACCGGACCAAAAACCTATGGCCGAACCGCTTCACATCACCACGGCGATCTTCTACAGCAACGCCGCTCCCCACGTGGGCAGCGCATATGAGGCGCTCTCCGCCGACGTCTTTGCGCGTCACCAAAGGCGTAAGCTGGGTCGCGGTCGGGTCACGTTTCTGAGCGGAACCGACGAACACGGCGACAAGATTCGGCGCGCCGCGGCGGCGGCGAATCTGCCGCCGCAGGAATTCACCGATCGGATCAGTCCGGTCTTCCGCCGGACCTGGGACGGTTTGAACGTTACTTACGACTTCTTCGTGCGAACGACCGACCCGCAGCACCAAAAATTCGTCCAGCAAATGCTGCAACTGACTCACGATCGCGGCGATATCTACTTTCGCGACTACCAAGGTTTGTACTGCGTGGGCTGCGAGCGCTTTTATACCGAGAAGGAACTGCTGCCGGGGAACGTTTGCCCCGAGCACAATCGTCCGGTCGAGCTGATCAACGAAGGAAACTACTTTCTAAGAATCGAAAAGTACCGACAGCGGGTGCTCGACAAACTCACCGCCGATCCTGATTTCATTCGCCCCGAGCGCTATCGCAACGAAGCGCTGAAAATGCTCGCGGAGCCGCTGATCGACTTGTGCATTTCCCGCCCCAAAGCGCGGATGGATTGGGGCATCGAGCTGCCATTCGATTCCAACTACGTTACCTACGTTTGGTACGACGCCTTCTGGGCCTACCTGAGCATTCCCGCCAGTAAGGATCCAAAATTCATCGAGACCATCTGGCCGCACACCCAACACTTTATCGGTAAAGACATCTTGAAGACGCACGCCGTCTATTGGCCGCCGATCTTGATGGCCGCCGGACTGCCGCTGTTTCGCCATCTCAATGTGCACGGTTTTTTGAATTTCGGCGGAAGTCGGATGGCCAAGAGTTCCGGCAACGTGCTCGACCCCGTCCGCTACGAGCAACCACCGTTTTGTCCCGATTTGTTGCGCTATTTCGTGATGCGGGAATTCAGCTACGGGCTCGACGGCGACTTCTCTGAAGATCGCATGATCGAGCGTTACAACTCGGATCTTGCCAACAATCTTGGCAATCTCGTGAACCGAGTGCTTACGATGGCCAAACGATATTCCAACCGCGCCATGACGGCGGTGCCCTTTGCCGACAGGGAAAAGACCGACGAGTCATTAGCGCAAACGTTTCGTGCGCTGCAAGACCGCACCGGCGAACTGGTCGATCAGCTCGCGTTCAATCGCGCTTTGGAAATGATCTGGCAGACGCTGGATATCACCAACAAGTACATCGTCGAGATGGCTCCCTTCAGCCTCGCAAAAGATCCCGCGATGAAGCCGCGGGTCGCGCAGATCCTGGCCAACCTACTCGAAGGCTTGCGCCTGATCGCCGCTGCGCTCGAGCCGTTCATGCCGGAAACGGTCCAGCGAATCAGTGCGATGCTGAAGGTCGACGAGGACCTTCTATTTGCCCCGTTTGGCGAAGGTTTGAAGCCGGGCCATCAGGTGGGCGATCCGATCGCGCTGTTTCCGCGAATCGAAAACCGAAGTCCGAGCGGTTAAGCCCTTTTGTCTGCCGATGAAATTGATTGATGCGCATTGCCATCTCGCAGACCCTAAGCTGCGCGCTGAAACCCAATCGGTTCTCGAGCGCGCGAGGCTTGCCGGGGTTGGCGGCGTCATCGCGGTCGGAGCGATCGGAACGATCGAAACCGATCGAATCACGGTCGACATCGCCGAGCACCATCCCAACGTCTTCGCCGCGATCGGGGTGCACCCGCATGACGCGAAAGACTGCGACCAACGCCGACTCGACGAGCTGCGCGAGCTGGCGCGATCAAAGAAAGTCGTCGCGATCGGCGAGACCGGATTGGACTTTCACTACCTGCATTCCCCGCCGGAATCGCAGGAGTACTCGCTGCGAGCCCAGCTTGCTCTAGCAGCGGAACTCGATCTTCCGATTGTAATCCATTGCCGCGACGCGGAAGACCGGGTCGCGGCAATCGTGGGTGAAACCGGTATGCCGCGCGCCGGCGTCCAGATCCATTGCTTTACGGGCGACGCTCTGGCGGCCGAGCGCTTTGTCGCGCTGGGCTTTTACCTTTCGTTCTCCGGAATAGTTACTTTCAAGAACGCGGCGAGTTTGCGCGAAGCTGTGCGCGTCGTGCCGGAGAGTCGGATTCTGATCGAGACCGATTCGCCCTACCTCGCTCCGGAGCCGAACCGCGGCAAGCGCAACGAACCTGCCTTCGTGACCTTGACGCTAGCGGCGCTGGCGCGCGCCCGCGAAGTGGACGAGAGTCGATTGTCCGAAGCGATCTTCGAGAACGCTAGTCGCTTGTTCAGGCTGGGGACGCTCTAAGCGCTTCTTCAACCGCCGCGATGTTGGTGTGATGGCCCTTGGCCATCACCGTAAGGAACGCGTGGAGCTGCGCATCGGAAAGCGCGGGCAGCTTCTCGTCGATCTGCCGGATCACCCAGCGCTGGCCGCGATTGAGAAGTTCCAGCTTGCCCTTGAAATCGCCCACCGAGCGTACCTTTTCGACGAAATCCCCGGTGCGGGTGGACGCAGTGCCGCCCAGCCGCCGGACGTGGGCCGATAGCTCACCGGCGTAGTAGCCCTCGTCGTGACTGACCTTCTTGAGCAGTTCACGCAGTTCGAGCGATTCGGTCAGATTCATCAACTCGTGCAGCACCCTGCCGCCCGCGCGCTCAGCCTCGCCCAGCGAGTTCAGAAACCCTTCGAGCATTGATTCCACGGTTGCTGCCCTCCGTCTTAAGCGGGTTTGCCTTGCAAAGACCGATCAAACACCGTTGCGGACAAGTTGCCAAGGGCGGGGACAAAAAAGTTGGGCAGCCCAGGGGGAGGCTGCCCAACAGGAGCAACCAGCGGCGCGGGTCGCGCGCGCGCCGGTCAGGGCTCGGGGGTCGGCTGTCCGTTGTTGAACAGCGCTTTCATCTCGGCATGAATCTGTTGCAGCTTCTGCTGGACGGTTGCGGCCTTGCTCAATTGATCGGCCGTCAGCAGTGACCGCACCTGAAGCACCGCGGCCATCTTTTGCTGCTCGATCTGCTGCTGAATCGAGTCATTCTGCGTCAAAATCGGACTTAGATCCGCCATCGTAACCGGGCCCGGCGCCAACAGTTTGGTGGTAATCTGTGCGTGACCCTGATGAAGCTGTTGGAACAGGGGTTCCAGATTGGTCCTCAGCGTCGACATTATTTGGTGAACCTGGGTCTTCTGGTCAGAAGTCAGGCCGAGAGTTCCGAGCATCATCGGGCCGCCCATTAAGCCGTGGTGATGATGCATCCCGAACCCCCCCCCCGCGCCGAAACCCTCGGTTCGGCCAATTCCATAGGGAATCGTGGCCAGCAGCAGCGCGGCTAAAACTAACGTTATCTTCCTTCTCACCATACGACCTCCTGGTCATTGTCTGAACGGGAATTGGCGGCGTAATAAGCAAGACACTTGGCGTCTCCGCCACAGGTGGAATCCTGCACCCAAGCGTCATCCTGATCGTCTGAATCACTGCGATCGTCCAAATCCGACGCACCCGAGGCGGTGGAGCCCAGGTCTGTGGTCGCGATCGGAAACAAAATTCTCGAAACGCTGTCGAGCAAAGGATCGTCATCGGCGATGCGCAGCCCATGGCGCTCGGCAGCTTCCCCCGCTAAGTCCTGCAGGGCCAGCTTTTGAACCGCCCCCTGGTTCTGATCGATTACCGAGTTCACGATCCAGCGCGTGCTGGCGGCGCCCAACAGGAACACCCCAATCGCGCCTGCCACCATTCGAAGCGTATGGGCGCGGCGCTGCTTGATGCGTGCCGCTTTCATCACCCGGGAGGCGAAGTCCAATGACAACAGACTGCCGCCGTCGCGTCGCAAACTCTCCCATCGGTTCTGGTCTTGCTTCATTGCTCGCTTTGCTCCTCGTCCATCAGGCGCTTGAGTGAATCGCGCGCGCGGAATAGGCGTGACCTCACCGAGCCGAGGCTGGTCTTGGTAATTTTTGCAAGCTCCTCATAGCTCCATTCGTTGTCTTGCATCAGAACGATCAGCTCGCGCTGCTTAAGCGGAAGTTTTTGCAGGGCGCGGCCGAAGGTCTCCGCCAAATCGGCCGCGCGCCCCGAATCCTGAGCCGCAATCTGGTCGTGATCAGAGTCGTACGGGACGAACAAGCGGCGCCATCTCAGCCGCCGCGCAAAATCGAGGCTCGCGTTGCGCGCAATCCTGAAGATCCACGACTCGAAGCTAGCGCTCGATTTGAGGTCGGGCAGCGCGATGACCATTTTGACGAAGATGGTCTGACACAAATCCTCGATCTGGTCGCCGGCATTGACCAGCGACGCGACGAATCCCGCGATCCGCCCCTGATAGCGGCGGATCAGCGTCTCCATGGCCTCCTGATCACCCGCCCGTGCACGGGTGATGATCAGTTCAAGGTCGGTTTGAACCGGACGAACCATCTCGGCGGGGTGAACGGGGTTCATCGGCACGCTTCGGCTGGCCATCCTTATCGCGTTCATCGCCATCTGTTGAAAAAGACGAATCGGCCGCGGCAAAGTTTCGATTGGGGTTAGGCGCTTGGTAACCCGTCGGGGCGTAGCTATGCCGAAGGTGTCTACATGAGGGGAACCCGAGGGCAGTAGGACTGAATTAATCCGCGGCGTGCGGCGATGGCCGCGTGGACGAGGTCTCTCATCGGCGCAAGCGCGCTCCTGATCGCCGGGTTGACAACCGTATGCGCTACGAGTTGGCCGCTTAAGAGCTTTTCGATCAGCCCGGGCTCGCGCGGGAGCTCAAGCAGCCTAACCTTCTCTTCTGGCGCAAGCTTCGCCTCGGCGCGCGCTTCTTTTAGCGCAGCGTTGAAGTCGCCGATCTGATCGATCAGTTTCAGATGCAAAGCTTGCATGCCGGTCCAAACTCGGCCTTGGGCGATGCTGTCGGTCTCTTCGAAGCTTAAGTGGCGGGACTTTGCGACAAGGTTGACGAAGCGCTGATAGGCATCGTTCAACTGCGCCTCGAAGAGGGCTTGCTGAGATGGAGAGAAGTTGGTGAATTGATCGAACATCGACACGTTCGCGCCGCGGCTGACGGCTTCGCTGTTCACGCCGAGTTTCGCCGCCATCGGTGCAATATTGAACTTGCCGCCGAGCACGCCGATCGAGCCGGTGATCGTTCCGCCATCCGCAAAGATTTTTGCCGCGGGGGTCGAAATCCAGTAGCCGCCGGATGCCGCGTAGCCCGACATGCTGATCACCACCGGCTTCTGCTTGGCCGTGAGCTCGACTTGGCGACGGATTAGCTCGGAGGCCACCACTGAACCGCCGGGTGAATCAACGCGAAACACCACCGCACGCACGGTGTCATCCTCGCGCGCTTGTTCGAATGCATCGGACATGTCGTCGGAGTCCATGGCCTCGGCACCGGCCGAGAGCGGATCGATATCGCTGGAACCGCGCTGGATCTCGCCGCTTCCATAGACTACGGCTACCCGATCGCCGCTTGCGAAGCCCGACAGCATGCGCGGCCGCACGTAGACGTCGTAGTCGATGAGCTTGTGGCTGCCGCCGCCCCATTTCTTCACGCGCTCTTCGAACTCATCGCCGTATTCGACGCGATCGAGCAGATGCGATTTGAGCCCCGCATCGCTGTTCATCGGCGCCCGATCGACGAGCGCGGTTACGCCTTGCGGCGAAATGCCCCGTTGCTTGGCGATTTGCGCCACCAGCTGTTCGAACAGGCTGTCGATGAGACTCTCATCTTGTTCGCGCTGTGCGGCCGTGAACTCCTTTTCGGTGAACAGATTCGCGGCACTCTTGTATTCGCCGATCGAATGGAAATTCGGTACCACACCTGCCCAATCGAGTGCGCCGCGCGCGAACAGCTCGCGCATCTGAATTCCGACCAGGTTGAGCTCGCCCAACGGCATCATCGAGACTTCGCCGCACGCGCTTGCGGCCAGATAAGGCAGATTGCCCGAAGAAGATTCTCCGGCGCTCTCGATATAGGCGGTGGTCCACTTGCCGTGATTCTTGAAATCGCCAATCAGGCCTGCGATCTCCTGCGCTTGCGCCAGTTGCATCTCGGGGTCGATTACCTCAAGTGCCATGCCGGAGATGCGGCTGTCGGTCGCCGCTCGCTGGATCGCCTTGCGCACAAGATTGAGCGCCGTATAGTCACCGCCCCCTATCGCGCCCAGAACCCCAGCGTGCCCGCGCTCGAGTACTTCGCCATCGAGAACGACCTTCAAGACTGAATCGTTGGCGACACGATGAGTGAAATAATCCGAGATCGCCATTACAATGATCGCGAGCACCGCCAGAATCACAACGCGGCGCGCGAATCTTAGAAATCCCTTGATCATCGCAAACTCCTTACGCTGGCCATCCCCATTATTTGTTTTACTGGACGCCGAATTTCAGGTAGCTGTTTCGCGCGAGTCCCATTGTTATCCGCTTCGACCAATTCCGGAACCGGCAGGTGTGGCGTATCGATGACAACCAAACATAGTAGTCCACGCCTAGTCGTGCGCCCGCGCGCAGGGACCGGCGTAAAAGGGACTAAATGAAGTTCATCAAAAGCAGGACCTTGATTCTAGCTGCGGCGCTAACGACAGCGCTGGTTGCTGCGGTTGCACTTCGGTTGGTTTCGGCTCAGCAGGCGACCACGGTTGCAACCCTCACGCCGGCTCCTACTCCGACGCCCCGTCCGAGCCCGACACCGCGGGTCTTCTCTTGCTCTTGCGGAAACTATGGCAACGCGGCTGCCGGGATCCCTCCCGTCGGCTGGCAAGGTCACGTTCAGGCTTCGAACTATTTCTTCGCACGCCAAACCGCCACGCAACAGTGCTTGGGCTATATTGGAGCCAGGCCCACTGCAGTGATCATCCCGACGCCGTCGCTGTCGTTTAACCCCTCCGCCCCTGTCCCCCCTACTATCGCCTTCAACCCATGCGCCATATGCGCCTGCAATTGACCATCCCTCGATGGCGACCACAAGCGAAGCGCAGATGAGCGCCCTGGCGGCGGGTCTGCTAAGCGATCACCAGCGCCCAACCCAGCTCCATTACCGCATCCTGTGGCTTTGTTTTCTTGCCTGGATCTTCGATTTCTACGACCTTATCCTCTTCGCCTTTCTGCTGGTTCCAATCGCACGCGATCTCAAGCTGACCCCGATGCAATCGTCCGTTGCCTTGGGATTTTCCTTCCTGATGACGGCGGTCGGTGGAATCTCCTTTGGCTTTATCGGTGATCGATTCGGGCGCCGTCCGGTGATGATCGCAACGGTCGCCATCTATGGTGGCGGCACCCTTCTGTGTGCCGTCGCTGGGACATTTTGGCAGCTGGTAGTCTTCCGCTCGGTGACCGGATTGGGCGTCGGCGGTGAGTGGGCGGCGGGACAGAGCATGATCGCGGAGAGCTTTCCGGCAAAGTCGCGGGCGCGTTATTCGGCCTACGTGCAGTTGGGTGCGCCGTTGGGTGGCTTGCTCGCCGCACTCGCCGCGGGTTACGCCGAACCTCATCTTGGATGGCGACTGGTCTTCACGCTCTCCGCGCTGCCGGCAGCGTTGGTCGCCTTCGCGGTATGGCGCTGGATGCCGGAAAGTGACGTATGGCTCCGCGGCGGCTACCGCCGCTGGATTAACAGCGACGATTGGAACCTGCTTAAGCCCCATCGCACGAGCCTGACGATTTTGTTTTTCATCCTGCTGGTGAACTCCGAGGCCTATTGGTTCACGTACAGCTGGCTGCCCGGATATTTGGAGCTGAAGCGCGGCTTAAGTAGGGCTGCCAGCAGTCGCTTATTGGTAGGCATGCAGATCGGCGCACTGTTTGGATATGGCAGCTTCGGCTTCGTCGCTGATCGATTCGGACGTCGTCCAGCCTATTCGGCATATGCCGCTCTAATGGCCGTCGGGCTGCTGCCGCCCACGATCCTATGGACCTGGAGCGCAATGACACCGGGCTTGATTGCAATCGCGTTGGCGCTGACGGGATTCGGAACGGGTGTCTGGTCCGGCAGCGGACCATTGATGTCGGAGCTCGTTCCGACACGCTTGCGCAATTCCGTGATGGGCCTGATGCTCAACGTTACACGCGGCTTTCAGTTTTTCACCCCAATCGCTATAACCGCTTTGACGCCCAGACTTGGCTTCGGTCCGACCCTGGCGCTGGGTGCTCTGTTCGCGGCTATCGGATCGATGCTGGTGTGGGGTTTGCCCGAGACTCGCGGCCGATCGATTACCTCGATGGATCAGCCCTGCTTTGAGGGTGCGCCCTGATAGAATGGAAGGTCGGCAGAACCGACGTTTGCGGGAGCGAAAGGCGATGGCTCTTAAGCTAAAAAAAGGAATCAAGGAACTGCTCGCCGAGGCCAACGCCGAAATCCAGACGTTGACGCCGGCGGAGGCCCTCGCGCTCAAAGATGACCCCAACCTAACATTGGTGGACTTGCGCGACATCCGCGAGTTGGAGCGCGACGGCCGGGTCCCGGGTGCGTTTCATGCTCCGCGCGGAATGCTGGAATTCTGGGTCGATCCCGAAAGTCCCTATCACAAGGAGATCTTCGCCTCGGGTAAGCGATTCGTTTTCTTTTGCGCGGGTGGACTAAGATCGGCCCTGGCGGCGCAAACCGTACAGCGGATGGGTCTGGCTCCGGTCGCTCACATCGAGGGCGGTTTCAAAGCCTGGAAAGAAGCCGGCGGCCCGGTCGACGAACGTAAGCCCGACGAGCGAACTAGTCGTTCCGCGAAGCGCGCATAGTCTACTCGCCCGCAAAGCTTTCTGACTTTCGGATCTTTAGGATTGGGACCCTCGCGGCGTCGTGCGGGCGCGCGCCCGCGCGATGCCGACAAGCTCAGACTCCGTGTACGTAGGTACGAGCCGGACGGTGAAATCCGAACCTTTCAACTGCACAAATGAAAAACCCTAGGGTGCGTCAGTCAACGCGGGAGACCGCGCCCTGCTCGCCCACTCGGCCTGGCGCGCAGCCGCACGGCATCGATCGGATGAGCGCACGCCGCCACAGCTTCTCGTAGCATGCTCAGCGCGGTTGCGGTTGTCCGGCGTGCTGATCGAA
>DASXNP010000210.1:0-4885 GCA_036494985.1 Binataceae bacterium (SeqCode) | reverse complement strand
CGCGAGCTCAGGCACAGGGCAGATCAACGCAATCTTCCCCGTGTGAGCGAGCGACGACAAGATGCCGTATTTCACCGTCGAATCCGCCGCCGATAACATCAGAAGATCTGTCGCGGCCGTGGGTCTGCTCGCCAGGGCGGTCGATGTGACCCTCTTCACATGCCGCGGCGGTTTTCCGGTCGGCGGCTCTCGCTTCTGCGCAACTGAACCAAGCCGCCATCGAAAGACAACCGAATCAGCCGACCAGGCGTGGCCGCTGGGGACCCTCGAGTCCGGCGCTAGCTCCAGCAACGCGGACAGGAAAGGCGCCTCCGATCCGCTGTTCGCCCTCATTGGGCAGCACTTCGCGGCGGTCTTCGCAAAGCACGATCCCGCCCTCTCGCCTTGACCTCTTCGAAGGTCCCAAGACTTTCCTGTACCAGCAACGAGGTTCACCAGCCCTTCAAGGATGACTGAGCAAAGATCTCTTATGTTGGATAAAACGACAATCGATCTGTGCGCGCGGCGCCTGGACGAAGCGGAAAAGACCTGCCGGCAGATCAGGCAATTCTCGTTAGAGTATCCCGCGATAACGATCGACGACGCCTACGCAATTCAGCGGAGCTGGGTTGCGCTGAAAATTCGCGAAGGCCGCACGGTGAAAGGCCATAAAATCGGACTTACTTCCAAGGCCATGCAGACTTCATCGCAAATTGACGAGCCGGATTACGGTGCGCTGCTGGATGACACCTTCTTCGGCGACGGCGCCGAGCTGCCGATGCAGCGGTTTATCGTTCCACGGGTCGAAGTCGAACTCGCCTTTGTGCTCGGCAAGGCGCTGCCTGGCCCTAACTGTACAATCTTCGACGTGCTTAGCGCCGTCGACTTTATCGTGCCGGCGGTCGAGATCATCGACGCGCGGATTCATCAGATCGATCCCGAAACCAAAGTACCACGCCGTGTTACCGACACCATTTCCGATAACGCGGCGTGCGCTGGAATTGTGCTTGGCGGAAGTCCAACTCGGCCGTCGGACGTCGATCTGCGGTGGGTTGCGGCGCTGCTTTATCGCAATGGCGCGCTCGAAGAGTCCGGCGTCGCGGCCGCCGTGCTCAATCATCCCGCCAACGCAGTGGCCTGGCTCGCCAATAAGCTCGCGGGCCATGAAGTGACCCTTCAGGCCGGAGAGTTGATCCTCGGCGGGTCGTTTACCCGACCGGTCAATGCTCAGCCGGGTGACATCTTTCATATCGACTACCGGGACCTGGGATCGATCTCTTTTCGTTTCTCGCGCCAAATGAAGGGTCGTAGCTGAGAATGGATCTGCCCCAAAATAGCTTCAAACGCGCAATTCAAGCGGGAACCGCGCAGATCGGATTGTGGGCCGGACTCGCGGATCCTTATACCACTGAAATCTGCGCGGGGGCGGGTTTCGACTGGCTGCTCCTCGATGCCGAGCACGCTCCCAACGATCTCCGTTCACTACTGGGACAACTACAAGCGGTCGCACCCTACCCGGTCCACCCGATCGTGAGGCCGCCCGTCGGCGACGTCAATCTCATCAAACAGTTGCTCGACATTGGGGCGCAGACTCTGCTGATCCCGATGGTCGAGAGCAGCGCGCAAGCCGAGAAGCTCGTCGCCGCGATGTCCTATCCGCCGCGCGGCATCCGCGGCGTCGGTAGCGCGCTGGCCCGCGCCTCGCGATGGAACCGCGTCGCATCGTACCTCGATCGCGCGGAGGATGAAATTTGCCTGCTGGTGCAGGTCGAAACGCGCCCCGGTCTCGACAACCTAGCAGCGATCACAGCCGTCGCCGGAGTCGACGGAGTTTTCATCGGCCCGTCCGATCTTTCTGCTGGCTTGGGACAGCTTGGAAACCCAAACCATCCCGAGGTGCTGTCCGCAATCGATCAGGCAATCGCGGTCATCATCAGCTCTGGAAAGGCGGCTGGGATTCTCACCACGGACGATAAGCTTGCCCAGCGCTACCTCAGTCTCGGGTGTACCTTCGTGGCCGTGGGTTTGGACGCGGTGTTACTTGCAAACGCAACTACGCAATTGGCCGCGAAGTTCAAGGGCCTCTGAATCCCGTCAATCCGCCTCGGATCTCGACTCACAATCTTCAAAATGCTTTCATGCGCCGCGAGCCGAACAGTCGTAGAATCCACTATCCGCTTATGAGGAGCGCCGATTATGGAAGTCAGTCCGCTCGCGGGTAAGCCCGCCGATCCGTCGCTACTCGTCAACGTTCCTAAACTGATAACGGCCTACTATACCGAGCGCCCGGACCCGTCGGTGCCGTCCCAGCTGGTGGCTTTCGGAACCTCGGGGCATCGCGGTTCGTCATTTGACATCGCATTTAACGAATCCCACATCCTTGCGATCACTCAGGCAATTTGTCTTTTCCGCAAGCGCGAGGCTATCGATGGGCCGTTGTTCATCGGCATCGACACGCACGCGCTGTCGGAGCCGGCCTTCGCCAGCGCGATGGAAGTCCTGGCAGCCAATAACGTCGAGGTGATGATCGATGCGGACGGTGGATACACGCCCACCCCAGTCATTTCGCATGCGATACTCACCTACAACCGGGGGCGTAAGCGCGGACTCGCCGATGGAATCGTCATCACTCCATCGCACAACCCGCCGCGATTTGGCGGCTTCAAATACGATCCGCCGCACGGGGGACCCGCCGACACTAAGGTGACCGAGTGGATCGAGAAGAAGGCTAACGACATCATCGCCGACGGTCTGCGCGACGTCGCGCGAGTACCTCTGGGGCGCGCCCTTAGTGCTTCGGCTACGCGTAAGCACCCGTACCTCGATACTTACGTGTCCGACCTCGCATCGGTTGTGGACCTGCAATCCGTTCGCGACGCCCGGGTTCATATCGGCGTCGATCCGCTGGGCGGCGCGAGCGTGAAATACTGGGATGCCATAGGCAACCGATATGGACTCAACCTCGAGGTGGTGAATCACGCGGTCGATCCGACTTTTCGCTTCATGACTGTCGATTGGGATGGCCAGATCCGGATGGACCCGTCGTCGACCTATGCGATGGCTGGGATGGTCACCCTCAAAGACCGGTTCGACGTCGCCTTTGCGAGTGACACTGACGCCGATCGCCACGGGGTCGTCAGCCGCAGCACTGGGCTGATGCAGCCCAATCACTATCTGTCTGTCGCGATTTCGTACCTGTTCGCCAATCGTCCCGATTGGTCCAAGAGTGTCGCGGTCGGCAAGACCGCCGTCAGCAGTGCAATGATCGATCGCGTCGCGGCACGACTCGGTCGCCGCCTGATAGAAGTGCCGGTAGGCTTCAAATGGTTTGTCGAAGGACTCATCGATGGGTCGGTGGGCTTTTGCGGAGAAGAAAGCTCGGGGGCTACCTTCCTTCGCCGAGACGGCACGGTCTGGACCACCGACAAGGACGGCCTCGTGCCCAACCTTTTAGCGGCTGAAATCACCGCTCGGACCAGGAAGGATCCTGGCGAACACTACCGTGAGTTGACAGCCACATTCGGTGATCCGATGTACGAGCGCATCGATGCTCCCGCGACTATTGAGCAGAAGGCGAGGCTGGCGAACCTTTCACCGGAAGCTGTTACGACGACAAGGCTCGCCGGTGAGCCGATCATGGCCAAACAGACCAGCGCGCCAGGCAACCACGCATCGATCGGCGGGCTCAAGGTGATTGCCGCCAACGGGTGGTTTGCTGCGCGGCCGTCAGGCACGGAGAGCATCTACAAAATCTACGCCGAGAGCTTTAAGGACCGACCTCACCTCGACGCCATTCTTCGCGAAGCGCAGGAGATAGTGAACAACGCTCTGGCCACCGGCTAAAGTGACGCGATATTCGGGGAGCCTCGGCGCAGAAACTCTGGGTAGCCCAGTTTCGAGGCTCATTGAACAATCGCTCAAAGCGGAAGCTGCCATCGGGCCGCCGCCGAACGCAGCCACGAAACTGATTACGGTTCACGAGCATGCCCACCGTCGGCATGTTCGACATGACCTCCGATTTGAGTGCGGCGCCAGAACCGTCCGAAACTCGACCGCTCCGAGCGAGTCGGGGGTTGTTGGATAAACCTATTGCCTGACGAATACAGTCCGCTGCAGCTCGACGATGCGCTCCATAGTAGCAGCGGAAAGCGGCCCCGCTTCTTCTGCTGCTACCGCCTCCGCAAGCTCGGCCCGGCTCTTGGCCCCGGTGACCACAGTGCTTACGTCCGGAAGAGTTAGCGCATAGCGCATCGCTGCAAACGCGATGGAATGGGGTGCTTCAGCTTCTAAAAAGCCAAGATGCTCGCGGGCAAGGGCGAAGTCCCTCGCCACCGGGTGATCGGCAGCCACTGCGCGATCGATCGCCGCGGTCAGTGAACCGGCAGCGAACGCCCGGATGCCAAAAACCCCGAAGCCTGCGGCGCCCGCCAAGCGTAGCATGTTCAGATGATCTCGATATGCAGCGTCGCCGTTCGCTCCCATTTCGCCTTCAGAACAAAGCACGTTCGTCACCAATTGGACGGTCTCAAGGCGCCCATCCCGAAACAACTCAGCCACGGCGTCGTGGCGTGCGATCCCGCTGAATCCAAGCGCCCGTACCATACCTTCTTCTTTGAGTTGTTGCATCGTCTCGAGGACTCCGGCCCGGCCCACAACTTCGGGCATGGTCAGTCGGGTGCGGGCGGTCGGCTCGCGCGGCTCAATCTGATTGTGCAGCTGCAGTAGATCGATTCGATCGATGCCGATCCGGGTAAGGCTCTGCTCCAGCGAGCGCCGGACGGCTCCGCGGAGATCAGTCCGGTCATTGGGCGTGACGTAGACTTTGGTCGCGAGCAGCGGTTTGGGGCTCAAATCCGGCCAAGCCTTGCCTACGATCTCCTCGGCTTTGCCTCGGCCGTAGAGCGGA
>DASXNP010000209.1:0-1705 GCA_036494985.1 Binataceae bacterium (SeqCode) | reverse complement strand
TCGGTGATCACGCTGACAGCTTCCACCGAACCCTGGGAAATCATCGAGTCACTTCCCTATGAAGAAGTGCGGGCGGCCGAGTTGTCCCGGCGACACACGCTCGTTTGTAAGGCTCCCTGTCAGGTTTGCGGGGGAATTTTTCCCGAACTGGTACTGGCTGCCGATCAGTTCCTGATCACACCCGCGGGGCGAAGCGAGGATGCCGCCCGCGCGCGCGCTTCGGGCGACGAGCCTTTGACGGTTATCGCCGGTTATCACTGGTTTACCGACTGGGGCCGGGACACCATGATCAGTCTCGAAGGGCTGACGCTCGTCACCGGCCGCCATGAAGAAGCCCGCTGGATCCTGCGCACTTTTGCGCACTACGTGCGCGATGGTCTGATCCCGAATATGTTTCCGGAGGGCGAGAAGCAGGGTCTGTACCATACGGCCGACGCGAGCCTGTGGTTTTTCCACGCCGTCTCGCGCTATCTCAACGCCACGGGCGACAGGATCACGCTTCAGACCATTCTGCCCAAGCTGTACCAAATCGCCGATGCCCACATAGAGGGAACGCGGTTCGGTATCCACGTCGATCCCAGCGACGGTCTTCTCGCGCAGGGGCAAGAGGGCTATCAACTCACCTGGATGGATGCCAAAGTGGACGATTGGGTGGTAACTCCGAGACGTGGCAAGGCGGTTGAGATCAACGCGCTCTGGTACAACGCTCTCTGCCTCCTGAGTAAGTGGACCAGCGAGGAGGGGACCGCGTCGCGCGCAGAACTCTACCGGAACCACGCGCAGCGGGCTCGCGAGTCCTTCAACGCAAAGTTCTGGAACGCCGACCGGCAATACCTGTTCGATGTTGTAGATGGCGCTTCGGGCGGCGGGCCGCCCGGCAACGATCCCGCGTGCCGACCGAATCAGCTTTTCGCGATCTCGCTGGAAAATCCGGTGCTCGACGAATCCCGTTGGGCGCCCGTGGTCGAAGCGGCGACCGAGTTTCTGCTCACACCCGTAGGTTTGCGCTCGCTTGCGCCCTTTGAGCCGGACTATAAACAGCGTTACGACGGCGATCTGCGATCGCGCGACGCGGCATATCACGAGGGCTCCGTCTGGGGCTGGCTGATCGGACCGTATATCGACGCGCTCGCGCGAGTTCATCCGGAGCGGTGCAGCACGGACTTGCTGAGCGGGTTTGCCGCGCACCTCGATCAGGCGTGCATCGGATCCATCAGCGAAATCTTCGACGCCGAGCAGCCGCACACCCCCCGTGCCTGCATCGCCCAGGCGTGGAGCGTAGCGGAAGTAGTCCGGTGCTTTGTCAAACTGTCAGTAACCAGCGAGCAAAGCGACCGGGAACCTGCGGAACAAGCCCGACAATAAAGCGGGGCTTGAGACGATCTCATCCCCCGCCAGTACGTTTCGCCATTTGCTTCGCGAAGGCAGATCCACCGCCGTTTCGCCCCATGAAACAATGTCCCTTGCGGATCGCGGAACGATAACGGCTACTTCGCCGCGGGAAAAGGCGACTACCTGATCCTGCGCTTCGCCCGTAACCGGCAGCGGCGCATAGCTTCCGAATCGTTCTCGCAGCCCTAACGCCTGCTTCATAATCCACAACTTGGGGACCCCGTCGTCCATGTGCTCCAGGATCTTTTCCACGCTCATCGGATCAAGCTCATTCATCAGCCGCCGGCGTAAATCGAAATTTACGGGTCGGCGG
>DASXNP010000208.1:0-1731 GCA_036494985.1 Binataceae bacterium (SeqCode) | reverse complement strand
CCGACCCGAATGGATTTCGCGTCGAAGTCGTTGCGGGCCGGGCGCCGGCATCGCTCATCGAGCTGGTGCCGCCCATCCCGTCGAACGATGCGCATGGAACTCCGCGCCTTAACCCGCCGAAGCGCCTCAAGCAGGGACCATCGCATGTAAAGCGCCTCGGTCACTGTGTCTTCAATGTGAAGAAGTTCCGCGAGTCTGAAGGGTGGTACAAATCACGCTTCGGTCTCATCACTTCCGACGAAATCAATGTCGGCTCATCCGATCAGCCATTCGGCGCGTTTATGCGCTGCGATCGCGGGCCGATCCCGAGCGACCATCACAGCGTTTTTCTTCTCGGCACCGGCAAACCGCGGTTCAATCACGCCGCTTTTGAGGTCGCGGACTTCGATGATCTGATGTGCGGCCACGACTGGCTCAAAGAGAAAAGTCGGCGCCATGAATGGGGCGTCGGGCGGCACATCGTTGGTAGCCAGATTTTTGACTACTGGCGCGATCCCTGGGGCCACATGGTTGAGCATTGCACCGATGGCGACTTGCTCGATGCCGGATGGGGCTCCCGCACCGCTACGATCCAGGAACTGTTAGGTACCCAGTGGGGACCACCTCCGCCGCGAACGCCGGGATCATAAAGGAGCATTCGAATGAAGCTAGTCAGGCACTCAACCAAGAGCGGCTCCAAAATCGGTGCAGTGAAGGGCGACGGCATAGTCGACTTGTCCGCACGAATCGCGTCGATCGCCGACAACATGATCGAGCTGATCGCGCGATGGCCCAATCTTCGCGAATCGGTGCAGCAGGTAGTCGAACGATCCGCTCCGGATATTCGCGCTTACGGAAGCCCGGCTCCTCGCTCCTGTCGCGCGGCCCGGCAAGGTGATGGCGATCGGGCTCAACTATGCGGATCACATCAAGGAGACCGGGCAGAAGACGCCGCCTCATCAGATCTGGTTCACCAAAGCGGTCACCTCGATCAACGGACCCTTCGATCCGATCGAGTTACCGATTGCGTCGGAGCAGGTCGACTACGAGGCGGAGCTGGTTGTGATGATCGGCAAGCGCTGCAAGCACATATCGAAGGAGAGTGCCGCCGGAGTGGTATTCGGGTATTGCGCGGGCAACGACGTTTCCGTTCGCGACTGGCAGATGCAGACGACGCAATGGTGCTCGGGAAATCCTTCGACACCCACGCTCCGATTGGGCCATGGATCGTCACCGCAGATGAACTCGGCGATCCACATAGCATGGGCATCCGATGCGTGGTGAACGGAGAGCTCAGGCAGAATTCCAACACCGGGAACCTGGTCTTCAACGTTTACGATCAGATTGCGCAACTTAGCCGCGCGATGACGCTAGAGCCTGGCGATGTAATCTTCACCGGCACGCCGGGCGGTGTGGGGCTGGCGATGCGTCCGCCGCAATGGCTTAAGGCCGGGGACAGGGTTCGGGTCGAAATCGATCGCATCGGCGCGATCGAAGCTCTCATGCGGCCGGAGGGAGCCGCGCTTTAGCTTCGTTATTTTCCACAGGTGGTACAGTGATGATGAATCTCGTTGAGAACGCCAAACGAATCGCGCCGCAGCTGGCCGAGACCGTAGCCAAAGACAACAGCCTTCGCCGTCTGAGCGATCGCACGTGGAGGCTTTTGCTCGAAGGCGGCTTGGTCAGGTCGCTACAACCTGCGCGATGGGGCGGCGGCGAAGTTTCGCTCCTTGAGTTCGTGGACGCGATCAT
>DASXNP010000207.1:0-3385 GCA_036494985.1 Binataceae bacterium (SeqCode) | reverse complement strand
CTTAGCATCGGCTCGAGGACCAACCACCACACCTCCTTCTGCTGCTCGCGCTACCCAATATGTAAAGCGATCGGTTTCATCTCCCGGGCCGACGACATAGGTGGGCCGCACGATGATTGCCGCGGCTCCATATTTCTCCCGAACGATTCGGTCACCTTCGGCCTTCATCTCGCCGTAGCTTTTGCCTGTCAACTGCTCGTTCTCGGGGTTCGAGAGCGAGCGCAACGGCGAGCTTTCCACACTGACAGGATCGACGCCCTGATAGACCGCGCAAGTCGATACGAACAGATAGCGGCGCACCCGACCCTTGAGAAGTTGCGCCGAATCGCGCACGTGTCGGGGGGCGTAACCCGAGTTGTCGATGACTGCATCCCAGCGGCGCGTGCCTTCCAGGGCGGCAAGGCCGGGTGAAGTTTTCACATCGCGGTCGCCAATCAACACTTCAACCCGATCCCCGAAAATCGTTGCCGCATCTTTGTGTCCGCGGTTAAACAGAGTGAGGTGATGACCGCGAGCGAGCGCGTACTCAACCTGATGCGGACCTAAGAAACCGGTACCTCCCAGAACCAAGATATCGAGGGGACGAGAGGCGCGGGGCACTGCGGCTAGCAGCCTATCGACGCTGGACATCGCGATGGCTGCCGCACCGAGACTCAACACTTCGCGACGCGTGGCCATCGTCTTCTCAAGCTGACAAACAATCGTTCGAGCTCATTCATCGAATCTTCCTTCGTGAGGGTCAATCGTCGGCGTTTCTGGGTCGGCTACCTACTAAGACGACCGAGATCGGCCAAAATCGACATCGTGCAGAGAAAATCGGCGTCGCGAACAGAAGTATTTACGCAAAGTTGCTCCCGAAGCAAATCAGCCTGAAAACCGCGCATTTCGCCCGCAACTTTTTGATTGGTTTGAGAATCCATACTGGCAGAATAGCCAAGGAGAGACAGAACTACGATCGCCCAAAAGATGAGGGCTACACATGACCGCTCAACTCAACCACACCATCGTCTATTCGTCAGATCCGGCAAAGTCCGCGAGTTTTCTGACCGAGATACTCGGTCTGCCGGCGCCGGTGCGGTTCGGTCCCTTCGAGGTGGTCGAACTCGATAACGGGGTGTCGCTCGATTTCACGGAGTCTGATGGTGCGATCCAGCCACAGCACTATGCCTTCCTGATTTCCGAGGCTGATTTCGATGCCGTCTTTAGCCGCTTACGTGACCAGGGTCTTCGGTACTGGGCGGACCCGAGGCGTTCTCGCCCCGGCGAGATCAATCATAATGACGGCGGACGCGGGGTCTACTTTCCGGACCCCGACGGGCATTATCTGGAAGTGATCACGCGCCCATACGGGAGCGGTAGCGGTTGAGCGGCAAGGATACCTCTCGCGCCCTATTCAAACGCGCCTACTGCGCTGCCTTTTCCCGCAGCATGCCGTGGCCGCGCAGTACGTTTTGCAGCTGGTCTTGAGGTAGCGCCGAGACGGTCCAGTAGTCCGCACCCGTCATCGTGCGCGCCGCGACCAGTGCATTGACGACAGATTCCTCGACGCCCTGCACTGTGGCTTCGAACAAAGGGTTGAGGGCTGAACTGCGCAGACGTTCGACCTGCGCCGGCTTGCCGGCGTCTGCGGCCCAATTGCCGTCGTCGGCGCCCGGATTGGCGGTCGAGAAGGCGATAAAAATGTCGCCGGAGCCATCGCTCTCGATTGCACCGAGCCGTCCTAGTCCCACCGAAGCGCGGCGCGCCAAACGCTTTAGCTGCTCGGCCGTCAAGGGTGCATCGGTGGCGATCACGATGATGATCGAGCCGCGGTGCTCCTGGTTCAGGCCATCGGCAAGCGCCGCGCGCTTTGGATCGCACAGCGTGACGACGGCTCCAAACAGTTGTTGCGGCGGTGAGGTGAGCTTTGTCACGCAACGCGGCTGTAGCTTCATCTCGCGCGCTACGGGAATGCCTGCCACACGTAACTGTCGGGCAGAGCCGTAATTGCATTGCACCAGCACTCCCACGGTGTAATCACCCGCTTCGGCTGGCAGTTTGCGCGAGGCAGTACCGGTACCGCCCTTGAAGCCATTGCAAACCATACCCGTTCCGCCGCCAACATTGCCCTCGGCGACTGGCCCGGGTGTTGCGCTATTGAGCGCGTCGAGCGCATCGTTTTGTGTAACGTGCTGACCCGCCATGTCGTTGAGTGGCACGTCGGCGGTTTCAGCCGCCACCGGGTACCAGAAGGACCCCTTGCGATGATCGGCAAGCCACTTAAACGCCGCATCGCGCACGACACCGACGCTGCCAGTTCCGGTGATGAGGATCGGTGTTTCAAGAACGCCGCTTTCCTCTACCCAATGCGTGCCCGTCATGTCGCCATTGCCGTTTCCCGCGAAGAAACCCGCGAACACTGCACGAGTGTCAGACTTGCCGCGCGGAAATATCGCAGTTACGCCGGTGCGAACCGGCCCCTTGCCGCGGACCAAGGGCCCGTCGCCGGAGATCAGTGTCTTGAATCCGACCTCTACGCCTGAGACATCGGTGATCGCATTGTTCGGCCCGGGCGTTCCATCAAATGGCACGCCGAGGTCACGCGCTCGGGGCGAAGGATCAGCCGCTTGCGCGGCGCACGACATGCCGAGCCAGAGAAGGCCCGCGAGAGCAGCTAGACTAATCTTTATATGCAATGTTCAAGAATTCTATCACCGCTTTGAGCGACACGCTTCAGCAAAGCGACCGTGTCCGAGCGGCCGCTTTTAGCGCCACGAAATGGCGCGCTTCAATACAGACGATTAAGCTACCATCGTGCTCATAGCGGGGCGGTACGTGGAAGCAAACCAGTGTCGATTCTGGTAACGGGAAGCGCAGGGCATCTTGGCGAGGCACTTGTTAGGAGCTTTCGCGCTGATGGTCGATCTGTGATTGGAATAGACCGGAAGCCATCGCCATTTACCGACCGAGTGGGTTCGATCTGCGACAGAGCTTTCATCGATGGCTGCATGAAGGATTCGAGCGCCGTCATTCATGCGGCGACGCTTCACAAGCCGCATGTAGCGACACACAGTTGGCAGGAATTCATTGATACGAATGTCACCGGAACGCTCGCTTTGCTAGAGGCGGCTGTCTCGATCCCCGTTCAGAGTTTCATCTACATAAGCACTACCAGCGCATTCGGGTCATCGCTGAACCGTAGCGCTTCAGCGCCGGCGATTTGGGTAACCGAAGAGTTGGCCTCCGGACCGAGGAACATATACGGGTCGACAAAAATAATGGCGGAAAACCTTTGCGAACTCGCGCACAAACAGCATCACCTTCCTGTGGTGGTTCTGCGCACGTCGAGGTTCTTTCCCGAAGATGACGATAACCTCCACATTCGCCGCCAGTTCGAAACCGCAAA
>DASXNP010000206.1:0-5537 GCA_036494985.1 Binataceae bacterium (SeqCode) | reverse complement strand
TGAGCAAATTGCAAGCCCAACCCAAGGAATCTGTTCGAATACCGAATGAGGGCCGGGCCTTCGTGAAGCAATCTTCGGTTCTCGAAACTCAGACGGCCGCTGAGCGCTCCTTCAGTCGTCGGCTTTCGCCTACCGTCGATCGTTTCCTCGCCCGGAGCTTTCTCGGGCCGTTCTTTTTCACCCTAGCCGCTTTCGTTGGAGTCCACGTTCTGGTCAACGCGATCGATCGCTTCCAGCAGGTAGTGCTAAAAGGCGGTGCGTTGGGCGTGGCCTACCTGCTACTGCAAGCCCCTCTCGGGGTCGTGCTGCTTCTGCCGCCCACCTGCCTCACCGCGGTTTTGCTGGGCTTCGGCATGATCAACCGCACCGGCGAGGTGCTCGCATTCCAAGGGCTTGGTATCAGCCGGCTCCAAATGGCGATTCCCGTGGTGGTGGTCGCGGCCGGAATATCAGTTTTCGATTTCGCCTTTGGGGAGACGGTGGTGCCATTCGCGGCCGCGCGTTCGCGCTTGATCTTGAATCGCGACCTCAACAAGCAGTCCGCCGCCTGGGCTGCGATCCTGGCTTCGTCGATCTGGATACGCCAGCGCGACGGTTTCCTTTCCGTCGATCTGTTCGATGTCAAGCAAATGCGGCTTTCCGGCGTCACCTTTTATCATATCGATCCCCGCTACGGGATCCTCGACATCCAGTACGCCAAGAGCGCCGACTGGGACGGTTCGCAATGGAAGCCGAGCGAAGTGCAGTCCTTCCGATTCTCCCGTGATCGAGCAGTAGCGGGACATACCGGCAGCGAATTTCGAATCGAGGCGCGACCCAAGGATCTAATGATAATGATGCATGATCCGGACGAATTCAGCTTGCGGGACCTCGATCTGTATATCGACGATTTGCGCCATAAGGGACTCGACCCGGGAGCCTATCTGGTAGATCGCAACATGCGCTATGCGAAGCCGTTTTCATGCCTGATCATGACCGCGCTAGGCGTAGCGCTTAGCCTTGATCCGGTGCCACGCCGGTCCAGTCTGGCACGCGGTTTCGCGGCGGGTATGGGGATTGGATTTCTCTACTTTTTGGCATTCGGGTTGACGGTCTCATTCGGGCGATCGGGACTGATTCCAGCGTTTGTGGCGGCTTGGACTCCGAATGCGTTGTTCGCATTAATCGCAGCGGGGCTCTTCATTTACGGCGAAGAACGCTAGTCGGCGAGGCCGAAGCAACCCTGGAGGAGAGCGATGAAGCTTGGCGAACTAGCCGGCAAACTGGGGCTTGAACTGCGCGGCGATGATGAGATCGAAATAACCGGTCCGGCGCCGATTGAAGCGGCGGGTCCCGGCTCGATCACCTTTGCATCATCGCAGAAGTACGCTCCTATGCTTGCGGATTTGCGCGCTTCATGCGCAATCCTCCCGATCGAGCTTGCCAGATCTTTTGCCGGCGCCGCGCTGATCAGTAGCAACCCTTACGCCGATTTCGCCCGGACCCTGGCGATCTTTTTTCCGCCCTACCGGCCAGCCGACGGGATCGATTCTCGCGCGACGGTTGCAGCGGACGCAGTGATCGGCGACGCGGTCTTTATCGGTCCGTTCTCATACGTCGGTGCAGGCGCACGCATCGGACGCGGCTCGGTGATCCATCCGAGCGTGACCATCTATCCGGGCGCGCAAGTCGGCGAGCAGACCACCATTCACAGCGGCGCCTCGATCCGCGAAAACGTCACGATCGGAAGCCGCGTGCTGATTCACAACGGCGCCGTGATCGGCGCCGACGGATTTGGCTTCATCGAACACGGCGGCGAATTGGTCAAAATTCCGCAGGTCGGTCGAGTGGTGATCGAAGACGACGTCGAGATCGGCGCGAACTCGACCGTCGACCGCGCCATGATCGGTACCACCATCGTCAGGCGCGGAGCGAAGCTGGACAATCTGGTCCACATTGCCCACAACTGTGAGGTTGGCGAGTGCTCACGGTTGGCCGGACAGGCCGGATTGGCGGGTTCAGTTACGGTTGGCAAATGGTGTGAGTTCGGCGGCCAGGCTGGATCAGCCGACCACGTGACGATTGGCGATCGCGCCCGCATCGTGGCGCAGGCGGGGATTCATCGCAACGTATCCGAAGGCGCGATCGTAGGCGGAACGCCGGCCATCGACATGCGGGTGTTTCGCCGGATGGTGGCGGTCGAGCCGCGGTTACCCGAGCTTGCCCGGCGCCTTCGCGCGCTCGAGCAGAAGTTCGAAAGCGGCGATTCCTGATGGGCGGCGAAAGCCCTAGCACTCGAAGTGACGCGACGGGAGAGACCACCAAGATGGTGAAGTTCAACCACCTGGGCTTGCCGGTCTTAGACTGCCAGGCTTCACGCGATTGGTACGTTAAAAACTTCGGGTTCGTGGTCGAATTCGAGGATCTCGCGCGGCGAATCGTCGCGATCAAAGACGACGCCGACTTCACGATCTTCCTGTCAGAACCCCAGGGGCCTGTCGTGGGCGTTAAGTGCTCACTGACTCTACAGGTCGACGATGTAGACTCGAAATACAGCGAGCTCAAGAGGCGCGGAGTTGCCTTCGAGAATTCGCCCGGCAAGTATTTCTGGGGCTATGGCGCCGAGCTTCGAGATCCCGACGGTTACCTGGTGATGCTCTGGGACGAAGCGTCGATGCGCACCAAGGGCGGTAGCGCTTAACCGCTTGCCTTGACCAACGCCTTTGCCGCCGCGTCATTGCTGGCTGGCAAACGCGTCGAAATGCGGACAACCTGCGGGTAGAGTGTTTGCGGCGCTTCTTGTATAGGCGGATGCCGACGATTGCTCTTAGGCACGCCCGTCGATCGTGCGAGCTTAGCGAGTGCCGGACAGAGGCCGGCGGCGAAGGTCCGTAAGCGGGGGGGATTGTCAGGCTCGCCCAAGGGTGCCCCAGATTGGTCCAGAGCCGTGACACGTCCCTTGGGGCGATTGAAGATGAACGACCATCCACAGCGGATACAGTGGTACTCATAAGGCGTTGGCGCGAGGAAACGCGTCTTCGGCAAAGCCTTCACGACGAAATCGTGGGCAATGTCGGCGGGACCGTGGCGCCCGTTCGAGCCGTGGAGAAATCGTAGCGTGGTGAACATCGGTGCCGACCTCGAGCTGGAGCTCTAATCCGCGCTCGGTGTCATTAGGGCGCAACTTCCGAGCCAGGCGTGCGATAGGCGAGCTCCGCAAACGCCGCGACCCAGTCGCTCACTCTTTCCAGGCGGAAAGGTCCGTCATTGCTGAAGATTAGTCGGCGGTAGGGGAGTTAAGCGCCGACCGAGCCTCCCCTGACCAGGCCTAGGCTTGCCGGTTGCGTTTCAAAATGAACGATGCATCTCGTTCAAATTGAAATGCAGGGCGCTGTCGGGTCGATTTTCCGTAAGAGGAGGGCGCATGAGTTCAACTAAGTCCTTCGGCACGCGGCTTGCCCTGTCCGGGGGCATGCTGGACCTGATGTGGATCGTTCTAACGATCGCCTTCTTCGCACTTAGCCTATCCTACGTCTCGGGGTGCAGTCGGCTATGAGCCCCTGGGAATTGATACTGGGAAGCGCCGTTGCGATTGGCCTCACTGTCTATCTGGTTTATGCGCTGCTGAAGCCGGAATCCCTTTAGCCTGCAGATTCGGGTTGTCAAGTGACTTTCAACGCAATTGTTCAAATTGCCGTTTTTCTCGCCATCGTGATGGCGATCACTCCGCCGCTGGGCGCCTTTATCGAGCGGGTTTTCACCGGCAAACATACCTGGCTCGATCCAATTTGTGCGCCGATCGAGCGGCTGATCTACGGCCTCTGCGGCGTCCACCCGGGCGTCGAGATGACCTGGGTCGAGTACGCCGGCAACATGCTGGTCTTCAGCGGCGTCGGGATGATCTTTCTCTATGCCCTCCAGCGATTGCAGGGATTGCTGCCGTTAAACCCGCAAGCTTTTCCGGGCGTCCCGCCGGCGCTTGCGTTCAACACCGCCGCCAGTTTCGCGACCAACACCAACTGGCAGGCCTACGCCGGCGAATCGACCATGAGCTACCTGACCCAGATGATGGGTCTCGCCTTTCACAATTTCGTCTCGGCGGCGGCGGGGATCGCTATAGCAATCGCGATCATCCGTGGATTCGTGCGCAAGACCTCCAAGACGCTTGGCAATTTCTGGGTTGATCTCACCCGCGCAACGCTGTGGATACTCCTGCCGATTAGCCTGGTCGTCGCGGTGCTGCTGATCTCGCAGGGCGTGCCTGACAACTTCAAGGCCTACATCCACGCCAAGACTCTCGACGGTGGCGTCGAGCAAGTGATCGCCCAGGGCCCGGTTGCATCGCAGGAGGTGATCAAGGAATTCGGCACCAACGGCGGTGGCTTTTTCAATGCTAACTCGGCGCATCCCTACGAGAACCCGACTCCTTTCAGCAACCTCCTCGAGTTGGTTTCGATCTTCGCGATCGGCGCAGCGCTTACCTACACCTTCGGTCTGATGGCGGGCGACAAGCGCCAGGGGTGGGTCTTGTTCGCGACGATGACACTCCTCTTCCTGATGCCCGCTTTGGTGGCGACGTGGAGTGAGCAGCAAGGAAACCCGCTAATCGGCAAGCTGGGGGTAGGCTTTTCCGCAACGGCGGATCAAAGCGGCGGCAACATGGAGGGTAAGGAGACCCGGTTCGGCATTACGGACTCGGCGCTGTGGGCCAACGTCACGACCGACACGTCGTGCGGCGCGGTCAACTCGATGCATGACAGCTTCACGCCGCTGGGCGGTTTGATGCCGCTGATCAATATGCAGCTCGGCGAAGTGGTGTTTGGAGGCGTCGGCTCCGGCCTTTACGGGATGCTGGTGATGGCGGTGCTGGCGGTGTTCATCGCGGGGCTGATGGTCGGGCGCACGCCCGAATACCTGGGCAAGAAGATCGAGGGGCGCGAGATGAAGCTCGCGATGCTCTACGTTCTCATTTTTCCGGCGGTCATCTTGCTGACGACAGCGGCGGCGGTGGTGACCGACGCCGGCCGAGCCGGAATATCCAATCCCGGACCGCACGGCTTCTCGCAAATCCTCTACGCCTTTTCTGAAGCCGCCGCCAACAACGGCTCCGCCTTCGCTGGACTGAACGCAAATACGAGCTTTTACAATTCGACGATCGGATTCGCGATGCTGTTCGGGCGTTTTATGATGGCGATTCCGGCGCTTGCGCTAGCGGGTTCTTTGGCGCCTAAGAAATCGGTGCCGGCTGGGGCGGGCACCTTCCCAACCACCGGCGCGGTCTTCGTGCTGCTGCTGATCGGTGTGATCCTGATCGTCGCGGGCCTGACCTTCTTTCCCGCACTCGCGCTGGGGCCGATCGTCGAGCAGCTGGCGATGTTGGCGGGAAGGACCTGGTAACCGCGGCTCGCCAAACAAACGGCCCGATCGGGCCAGCAAATGTTTACCTACTAGATCAGCTTAGTCAGAGCAAAATGACCGGAAAAGAATCATCGATTTGGGATACTAAGATAATCGGACGCGCGAGCCTGGACTCGGTAAAGAAGCTCGACCCCCGCCTG
>DASXNP010000205.1:0-19568 GCA_036494985.1 Binataceae bacterium (SeqCode) | reverse complement strand
TGCTTTCTATCAAACCGACAGCGCCGAGACGCTGCCCGAGATATTCCTTCAGGACATGAAGCAGCACGGCGGCGAAATCACGCTGGTGGAGAAAGAATTCTCACCGCACGGGCAATCTCCCGATCCAGTTTTGAAGGAGCTCGCCAACCGCAAGTTGCCGAATCTAAAGGGCTACGTCGGTACCGAGCTCAAACCCGATGCCACCCTGAGTCTCTATGTTGATCGTGATGGGCGCAGAGATCCTCTGGTGGCAAGCTGGAAATATGGCGCCGGCAAGGCGCTGGCCGTCACCACCGATGCGAATGGACGATGGTCCTCCGAATGGATATCTCAAAATGCCTTCGGTCCGGTGTGGGACAAGCTTCTCTCCTGGCTTACACCAGAACCCAGCAATGCCGAAAACTTCGACGTCGCACTCGGCTACCGCGACGGCCGTCTGAACATTGCGCTTACCGATTACAGCGAGGACCAGCGGCACTCGAACGGACTGGTCAAGGCCTTCGTCGCATCACCAGATGGCCACAGCACGGAGCTTGGTCTGTCCGAGGTCGCGCCCGGCGAGATGTCAGGTAGCATAGCTGCGCCGCGCGCGGGCACCTATTACATTGAGCTGAAGTCGCTGGGATCCAAAGCTCGCGTTTTTCCGCCCTTAGCCTATACGGTCAGCCCGGCCGCCATGGCCGAGCAGCCGCGCCCGGAGCCAAACTATGGACTGTTGGAGCACCTGGCGTCCGCTACCGGCGGTCGTCTCAATCCCTCGCCCGACGAGGTCGCTTTGTCACGGCCGACCATCGAGAAAACCCAAACGCTCAACGCCCACTTCCTGATCGTCGCGATGGTCCTCGTGGTCGCTGAGGCGCTGGTCAGGCGATTGACCGCCTAATCGGGTTGGCACTCGTCATAATCCTCCTCCAACCAGTCGCGAGTTATCGCCCTGGATGGCCGATTTTCGGGGACTCGCTACTACTCGATCCTTTCTCGTATCCCTTACCGAGGAAATCGGTCTCCTCGGTTCCACACCGTAGAGCCCCGCGATCGGAGAGCCTCCAATCAACCAGATCGGTGCCGGTTCGCGCCACCTCGACGGCAGTGAAATGCGGCAGCTGGCACGCACTCCCGGTGTCACCGTTTTTCCCAGAAGCCAGCCGCTCGTGTTCGCTGCTTAGTCCGCCGCTCCATGCGCCTGGATCGTGTAGTCTGATTGTGGGGACCAACGGCTCTGACTTAGTCTCGGCGTTGGACAAAACCCGCAGCGCAGCTTTGAGCAACGTCCAAGGGCAGGTCGAAACTGATGGGCGATGACGAAAAACCGGCCACCATAAATCACGAACTCCAGCATCGCTACCCGGCCCTTGCGCGCTTTTGCCCACTGTGCGGGGGCCAAATGGCGCAGCGGCCGGTATCGCCGGACAACCGACGCCACAAAGTTTGCAAGCGTTGCGGGTTCGTGGATTTTCAAGGACCCAAGTTGGTGGCAGGTTGCCTCGTCGTCGACGACGCTGGACGGGTGCTGTTGCTGCGGCGCGCGATCGAGCCCCGCTTGGGATACTGGACCTTCCCCGGTGGGTATGTCGATCTGGGTGAAACCGCCGCCCAGGCCGCTATCCGAGAGACCGCTGAAGAAGTCGGAATGACAGTAACGCTAGGCGAGCTGATCGGAGTTTACTTCGATCTCGCCAGTCCGAAGGACGCGATTGTTGTCTATCTGGCTGATCCCGGGCGCAACCCGCCAACGACCTCTCCAGAAGCTGCGCAGGTGCAATACTTCGCGCCCGATCAGATTTCATGGGATCGGATCGCGTTTGAGCCTACCCGGCATTGCTTGAACGACTGGATCGCCCGCGCCGCGCGTGGCTGACTCTCTAAGGGCGCCGGTGATCAGGCTGTCGCCGCCTTCGTTATCCTCCTCGCGTCGAGAGTTCCGTTGCGTTACGCCTCAGAGCTAAAACGCGGAGGCGACTTTCATGGGCACTACGCCTTCGGTGTCTATGACTCACGGCCATCTCGGTTTAGCGCTTTAAAACGGCATTTAGGTTCTCCCCTCGCCCAGATTGTGTTGATCGCAGGCGGCGTGCCTCAAGTGCAATCCGTCTTCGATGGAGGTTTTTGCCGCTCTCCAAGACTCCCAATCCGATTGCGTGAAGGACGACCGCACCATGCCGGTAATCCAAGAATTGCTTTATCCGCTCAAGCAACGGCGAACCCGAAGTGAGTGTCGACGAGCGCGCTCTGGCCGGACCATGAGAAGAACTACTCCGACTGGAAAGCTTGAAAAGCCCGCAAACGATCGTCCCAGTCGAATTGTCTGCAATTCCTATCGGTCTTACCGCAAGTCCCAGAACCGGGTCCCCTCAGTTTTCGGGCGCAGTGATATCGACAGAGCTTATCTTGCCGGCTTTGACCTCGACATATTCCGCGCGCTCGCCGCCCCAGACCGAGTACTTACCAGGCGGAACGGAAAAGCTAAATTTTCCGTCCGCGTCGGTTGTCGTGCGCCCTTGGATACTCCCGGTATCCGAATCGATAAGCGTTATCTCACGAGCCGCTACCGGCGGTCCGAGCTTTGAAGACTCATAATGTTTCACCCCGTGAACCACACCGGTCACGATTCCCGGCTGAGCTTGTATCGCGCTGCATCCGTGCGCCAGCACACCGAGCATTAGCCATAGGTAGGTGGAGTTCCTCACTGTAGTTTCGGCTCCCTACGAAGATCGCTGAGATGGTTGCTCGTTTGTCCTCTCTGCACCGCGGTCGCATCCTGTCCGCGACGGACCGCAGAGCACCGAATGATTAGCCGCCTCTCGCCAGAGAGTGTGCCCCCTTTGGCGGCGAACAATCCAATCTTTCAGGCGGTGTGGATCGATCTGCAACCAATCGCGTACGCATCGTCGTAATCATTGAGAATCCAGGACTAAGCCTCGCTGAATTCCCCCAATTTGCCTGGATGCCGCGCCGCAAGATTTACGCCGAGGACTTCGCACCGCGTCTATGAGGATCCCTCTATCAGGGGGGGATGGGTCGATGGAGTGCGGCACGCGGGAAAAAACTTGGGGCATCACGGCATCAGCCTCGAGCGAAAGTTCATCATCTGCCGGCTCGGTTGACACGATTCTCAGATCATTCATCAATCACCCCATTTTTGCGGCTTCCAGTAAAAGACGGTGCCCCGAGAGGTGGACTCTCTCGATCAATTGGTCGCCGCGCGGGATGAAAAAGCCCTGCGACGTCAAACCGGCGATCGTCCGTTTCGCGTTTGCGCGGCGCGGTTCGAATGAGTTCTTTCGGCTCTGCTGCCGTCGCAATGAATCAAAGAGCCGAAGTGTCAACGCGCAAGCAATCGGACATTTTAAGCTCCGTCACTCATCCTGACGGACCGTGTGTCGGCGAAAACTTCGACGGGCGGCGCGGAGAAAATCGTGCTTTTGCAAGGGTCGGACTATCGAGGTGATCTAGGGCGGATGGGCTGACTCTCGAATTCGCGCCGCATGGTTTCGATGGTATCTGCTTCCTCGGCCGACTTGTCATCGCGAATGCGCAGGATCCGCGCAAATCGCAGCGCCATCCTGCCTTCATACTGTGGGCTGCGCTGGATGTCGTTGTAGGCTACCTCGACAACGACTTCCGGTTTGACCCGAACCGTTCCAAGAGCCTCGGAGGTCTTCAATCCCTCAAGGCGTCGGGTCATCTCGGCAAATTGCTCGTCGGTCAGTCCCTTGAAGGTTTTCCCTACTTCGAGCAGTTCACCGGGGCGGTCACCGCGCGCGGCAAGATGATAGTTGGAGAGCCATTCGTGTCGCCTCCCGTACCCCCAATCGGCGGCGACAATCACGAGATCGAGGGTGCGAACGTGTTTAATCTTGAGCCACCCGCGGCCTCGACCGCCCGGTTGATAGAGGCTGTCCAACGACTTCGCCATTACACCCTCGTAGCCGCTCGCGACCGCAGATTTGAAGAATTGCTCGGCGTCCGCAAGCGACGTGGGTAACAGCCGATCGACGGTCTCGAGATCGCCTGCCCGCGCGACCTCGCCGAGCCTTTCAATGCGCTCGCGATAGGGTCGGTCGATCAGTAAATCGCCGTCGAGGCCGATGAGATCGAACAAGAGGAGGCGCACCGGCTGCTCGGAGCGCAACCGTGCGATCTCGCGGATGCGGCGAAAGCGCCGCATCAACTCCTGAAATGCAAGCGGCCGGCCGGAGCCATCGACCGCGATGATTTCGCCATCGAAGATTGGGTAATGCTCGCCCAGCCGCTCCATCCACTCGACGACTTCAGGGAGACTCGGGGTTATTTCGTTCATCCGGCGGGAGAAAATCCGCACCTGGTTGCCGACTCGATGGATCTGGACGCGCGCGCCGTCGACCTTGTGTTCAAGTGCGAAGTTGCCCGCGCCAAAGATCGCAAATGCGTCCGCAACTTCCGCGGCCGGTTGCGCGAGCATCGGCCTAAGCGGCTTGATCGAGCCTACCGAACCCGCTCCTGCTGGCGCAACGCCGCGTAGAATTGCCACCAGGCGGCCGAGGTCACCCTCGAGCATGAACGAGCGGCGAACTTCGCCAATCGGCCGCTGGGCCATCGCTGCGACCGCCTCCAGCATCAGGCCTTCGCTCATTCCATGGCGCATCTCGCCGATCAGAATCTTGGCCAGGTATTTGGCTTCGAGGTTCGAGGCTCGTTCGAACAGATCATGCAATCCATTTAGCTTGCGCTGTCGTGAGGCCCGACCCTCGATTGAGGCGATTTTCGAGAGTGCCGCGCCGACTCCAGAAATCGTCAGGGTCGGTTCCGGCTCGACGCCGCGAAGCCTCATCAGTGTTTCGACGACTTCGCCGAAATCGACCGCGGCAGCGAACAGGTCCTCGCCGCGATCTTGAGCCGCAACCATCTCGGACGTAATCTTCCAAATCGCCCGGCCGCTCACGTTCAGGCGAGATTCATCGCCTTGCGCGAAAGGTCGCCCGATTAGAAAGCGCGCCGCGATTTCGGCCTGCGCCGGGTCGAGCCGAGCCAGAAAATTCCCGACCGCCTGAACGATTTGAAGCCGGCTCTGGGTCTGGCTGATGGATTGCGCGACTTCGGCTAGGTCGTTGAACGAAGCCACCGCGCCGAACTAGGGTTTTGCGCTGGCCGCAACGCCTAAGGCGTGGGCTTTCAGGAACGGTGTTAGCTGGCCGAGAAAAGATTCCTGACCGGGAGTAAAGAAGTTGTGACCGACCCCCGGGATAATGAGCAACCGCGCGCCGGGAATTTGAGCTGCGATTAATTCCGCGTTGCGCGCCGGAATGAGCACATCCTCGGCTCCGGCCACCACCAGAGTGGGCGCCTTGATTTCCTTGAGCCGGGAGTAGGTGTGCAGTTTCAGCGTCGCCTCAAAATGACGCCTAAATGCGAACGGCGGCGTCGGATGTTCCAGCAGCCTGGGGATCGCGGCCTCGAGATCGGCGCGATGGCTCTCGATGTAGTCGTGCGAATAGCTAAGGGGCCATCCGCGGCGAATCACTTCCTCCGCTGAAATGCCCTCGCGCGAAGCGGTGAGGATCGCAAGCGAGGCCGGCGGGGCGGGCACCGCGTTCTTGCCACCAAAAGTGGTGCAGCCGAGGGTGAGGGTCTGGACGCGCGCCGCATGATTGAGCGCGAATTCCTGCGCGATCATCCCACCCATTGAGACACCGAAGATGTGAGCTCTTCCAATCCTCAAATGATCCAGCAGGGCCGCCGCATCGTCTGCCAGCAGGTTAAGCGTGTACGGCTCATCGGGCTTGTCGGAACGTCCGGTGCCGCGATTGTCGAAGGTGATCACCTGGAAGTCCCGCGCGAGTGCGTCGACTAGGCTCGGATCCCAAGCCGCGGAACTTGCACCGAGACCCATGATCAACAGCAGCGGATCGCCGCTTCCGTGCAGGTCGTAGTGAACTCGGATTACATTGATCGAACCCTCGGGCATCTCGATTGCTCCTTATAGTGAGGCTGCCCGCGCGGGCGGCGCACCCACGACTGCCCCTTGAGACTCAGAAGTGGCGGTTTCGGCCCGTTTGGTCAAACGCATGATCAGCTCGCTGCGCGCGACATAGGCACTCTCTTGATGAACGAAGCCGTGGCGCTCGAGAATCTTAAGCAGGCTGTCATGGGTATAGTGAGTGATATGTTCGTCGTGGTAGCCACCGGGGAGCAGCGCGCCATAGAGCGGTTCGATCAAGCGCCAGCCGATGGTCGCATAGTCGGGCGTGCCAATGATCAACCGGCCGCCCGGCCGGAGCACACGATTCATCTCCGCAAAGAGCGCGTCGTCGAACGGTACGTGTTCGATGACTTGCGAACTGATGAGGCAATCGAAGGCCGCGTCTTTGAACGGCAAGGCAAACGACGACCCGCGCAAAATCGGCAGCCCATAACGACGCAGGTAGCGGACTTTGGCGAGGTTGATGTCCATCGCGACCGGGTTGTTGAGGCTCTGGATGATTACGCTGGTCCCGCATCCTGCATCGAGGGTCTTGCCCGCCCCCCGCGCCCAGTTGGTGGTGATGCGGTGGCGCCGGCGCTGCCAAAAGCGCTGGATTGGAATAACGCTGTAGAAGGCGCGCTCGTCATAGTCGGCAGAGTCGAGCGAATTGCGGATTTTCCACAGCTTGGCCGCCGAGGTCGCAAGGTCGATTCCGTAACGAACCATTCGCGAGTGCGACCGTCCTTCACCGCGAGGAAAATAGGTGAAAGGAACCTCGATTACGCGGTAACCACGGGCGTAGATCTTGACCAGTATCTCCTCAAGAATCTCGATATTGCGGCTTTCCAGGTTGAGATTTTCGATCGCTCCCCGCCGATATAGGCGGAAGCCGCTGGATAGGTCGCCCAGCGGCATGGAAAGCACATGGCGCAGGAGAAAATTCAAAAACTGACTCGTGACGCGGCGGCTGAAATCCGTGTAGGCTGCCCCGCCCCGCACATAGCGCGACGCGATTATTACCTCGGCGTCCCCCCGCACGCGCCACATTTTGGCGACGAAATCCGGGTCATGCGACATGTCTGCATCGAGAGTCAGAACATAGTCGCCACGAGCTCCATCGAGGCCGGTGCTGAGCGCGCCGGCATAGCCCTTGACGCGCTCGGGGACGACTTGTGCTCCCAACGAGGCCGCGATCTCACGGGTTCCGTCGCTGGACCCGCCGTCGACCGCGATGATCTCGTGAGTGATGCGAAGTTGCGCAAACAAGGCTTGCAAACGCGGAATGAGAACGCGCAGATTTTCGCGCTCGTTGAGGACCGGTAGCACTACTGAGATATCCATGCGGCTCAGCCCTCAACCTTTATGCGATCGAAGACTCCCCAACCAGATGCCGGAATCTGGCGATCCTGTTCATTCATGATTTCCCCCAATCGGCGGCAACCTTGCCCACTCTTCGGGCGGCACCTACTGTGCTTGAGCGGTTCGACTTGAGGATTGTTGGCGTTATGGGCGGCTTGGGCAAGTGGGGATCGGGGTTAATCGGCGCGGCTGCCGTCATTTGCCTTGCGGGCGATGCCTTCCCCGCCGGGCATCATCGCGGCGGTAAACCGGCGCGTCATAGGGCAAACGCAGCCGCTTCATCGGGCGAAGAGGCTGGAGCGTCGGTCGCGGTACAGCCACTTGCGCTAAATCAAATTCATACCTTTGAGGGCAAACCGGCTCCCTTCGCACTGCTCGCCCGCTCGGAAATGCTCGCTGATGCAAAGACCGGGACGGTTCTCTACTCATTTAACGAGCACACCAAGACCCAGCCGGCGAGCCTTGCCAAAATAATGACGTTCTACGTCACGCTCGACGCGCTGAGCGCCGGCAAGGTCAGCCTGGATACGATGGTGACGGTCAGCGAAAAGGCCTGGCGGCTGTCGATGGACCAGAGCGTATCGAAAATGTTCCTTGAAGTAGGATCGCGAGTCGCGGTTCGCGACTTGTTGTACGGCCTGATGGTGTCTTCGGGCAACGACGCCGCGATGGCTCTGGCAGAGTATCTGGGTGGCAGTTCGGACGCCTTCGTCGCCATGATGAACGACCAATGCAACAAGCTGGGCCTCAAGGAAACCCATTTTGGAAGCCCCGACGGCTTACCGGTCGAGGGCCAGTACACCACCGCCTCGGACATGGTTAAGCTTGCGCGCATCGTAGTCGAGCGGCATCCTGAGGCGCTCACCTACACGGCGGCCAAGGAGTTCACCTTCCACGGCATCGTGCAGCGCAATTGGAATACGCTGCTGATTTACGACTCGCGCGTCAATGGAATGAAGACCGGCCATGTCGCCGAGGCGGGCTTCCATCTGGTGGCAACAGCCAATTCACAGGGGTTGTTCCTCACCTCTGCCCTGATGGGCGCGGCGAACGCCGAAAAGCGGCGGACGGAGACCGAGAAGCTGCTCGACTGGGCGTTCAGGACGTTTGTCACGGTCACGCCGCAATGGGAAGGCGTGCTTCCGCGAGCCATGCGGGTGTATGAGGGGAATATTCTGAGCACCGCGATCGGCCCGGCGCGGGAGCCCGCGATCACGTTAGCCAGGGGCGAGGAAAATCAAATCAAATTGATCGGCTCGCTGCGCTCGAAGTACCTGGTGGCTCCGTTCGAGAAGCGCGCGGTGGTGGGGGATTTGACGGTTATGCGTGGTGACAAGGCAGTCGATTCGATTCCGATCGTCACCCAATCAGCGGCGCAGCGCGGCAGGTTCCTTCACGTAATCGGCGACAAGTTCCGCCTCCTCCTATAGATCGGACGCCGCCGCTTCGAGGAGTCGTTTGATCGCCGCACCCTTGGCGGGGCGATCGGTGCGCCCCGACTTTGAGCTCTGGCGCCGGTTTACCGGAATTCGGGTGTCCGCTTCGGCAACGGTCGTTCGTGCCGATCCGTGAGCGTCCGACGGGAGGGTCGATCGCCTGACGTGATCTCCGGTAAACAGCCTCGCGGCGCTTTGAGATCCATAGGTCGCGGTTGATTCTCAACCGGGTGACGCGCCCGCCAATCTCGCCGCGCAATCGGAAGCCGCCTCCGCGATATCGGGCACCGCGGATTCAGCAGCGCAGGGCGCCAGGGGGCTGCGAGCACCGGCAGAGTCCTCAGTCAGCAGCGCCTTTCTCAAGCAGTGGGGCCGACTCCGACGGGCTGAAATGCCAGGAGGCGGAACCTATTTATGCGATGCCCGGCGGGTCTTAGCCTCCCCGGCGCCCGGACACCCGAGCCGGAGACCAAATTTCTAGTTGAACGCGCTTTGATTTCGCGCGCACTCCCGCGGCCGACGCCACCTCACCGATGCTGATCTATTGGACCATCCCTCATTGGTGCGAGGGCGCAATCAGCAGCATCGCCCGCGGTTGGCATGCGTCCTTTGGAGAAAATCACGGACTTGGCGTGAGCGATTGGCGCGCGAAGCGGCCCCCTCGCCTGTTAGGCCGAGGGAATTGAGACGCCGGATTTCAGCTCTGAGTTCGAGGCCGCGGCATCGCATCAGCTCCAGGCCGCGCCCCAGTAGTTTGGCGACAAGTACCCTCATGCGACCTGCGCCTCTGCCCGCAAAGAAAGTCGCCTAGTGCCGAGCTGCCTGCTCCAGATTCGAAGCGAGTCGCCAAGAACGGTGAGTACGATCGCGGCAAACATCGCGGTCATGGCTGCATCGAGGTGGTCGTTAAGCAAGAGCCTTCGAATCTCGGCTGCGCGCGATGCGGTCGCGACCGAGGCCAGTTCGTTGCGCAGGAGTGCCGCGTGGGCGAGAAATCCGACGTTCGGCATCGCGCTGAATATTTTTTCCACCGCCGCCGTCATCGTGACCGCAACTAGCCATGAAAGCGGCACCAGCGTGACGAACGAATATCGCGCTTTGCCTTGGCGGATGAGAGCGGTGGTGGCAACGCAAAGCGCAATCGTCGCCAGCATCTGATTTGCAATTCCGAAAAGCGGCCAGAGCGAATTGATTCCGCCAAGCGGGTCGATCGTACCGAAGTACAGGAAGTAGCCCCACGCCGCAACAATTACCACCGAAGCCAAAATCGAGCTCGGGTAGGAACTAGTTTCGCCGAGTTTTGAATACAGATGTCCGAGCAGGTCCTGGAGCATGAAACGTGCGACCCGAGTTCCGGCGTCCAGCGTGGTCAAAATAAACAGCGCCTCGAACATGATCGCAAAGTGATACCAAAGCGCCATCAGTTCGCGACCGCCCAGCGAGTGGGCGAAGATCTGGGCCATCCCGACGGCCAGCGAGGGCGCACCGCCGGTGCGGGCGTAGAGGCTGTTCTCGCCAACATCGGCGGCCAGGTCGCGCATGTGACGGTCGGTGACCGCGTAACCCCAGGCGGAAATTTTTTGACAAGCCGCTTCCCCGTCGCCGACCACCCCGACCGGGCTGTTGATCGCGAAGTAGACGCCTGGTCTGAGCGCGATGGCGGCCACCAGCGCCATCACGGCGACAAACGACTCAACCATCATGGCGCCGTATCCGATCAATCGCGCGTCGCGTTCGCGGCTGAGCATCTTCGGGGTGGTACCTGATGAGATGAGCGCGTGGAAACCCGAGATCGCGCCGCATGCCACCGTGATAAAGGCAAACGGGAAAACCCTGCCGCCGAAGACTGGACCGTTGCCGTTGGTAAACTGCGTCAACGCCGGCATTAAGGCGGGCGGACGCATCGCGAGTATGCCGACCGCAAGCGCCGCGATTGTTCCAATCTTGACGAACGCCGAGAGGTAGTCGCGCGGCGCTAGCAGCAACCAAATCGGTAGGATCGAGGCGAGGAACCCATAAGCGATGATCCAGATTGACAGTGCCGGGGCGCCCATCGCCAAATGACGTCCCCAACCAAACCCATCGACGTAACGGCCCGAGATCACCGCCAGCGTCACGAGGCCGACCCCGATCGCCGACGCTTCGACGATGCGCCCCGGCCGCAGATGAGTCATATAAATTCCGACCAGCATCGCGATCGGCACCGTCGCGGCAACCGTCGATGTCGCCCAGGCGCTGTTTTTCATGGCGTTGACGACCACCAGACCGAGCACCGCGATCAGAATGATCATTATGAGCAGCACGCCCGACAACGCCGCGAATCCGCCGACCGGGCCGATCTCATCTCGCGCCATCTGGCCGAGCGATTTGCCGTCGCGTCTGACCGAGAGGGCGAGAATCACGAAATCCTGAACGCATCCACCGAGCACCGCGCCGGCCAGAATCCAAATGGTGGAGGGCAGATAGCCGAACTGCGCAGCCAGCACTGGGCCGACCAGCGGCCCAGGTCCGGCTATCGCGGCGAAGTGGTGCCCAAAGGTGATCCACCGGGGGGTCGGCACAAAGTCGCGGCCATTGGCGAGACGGACCGCCGGCGTCGGATTCGAGTCGGTCAGTTCGAGGATCCGGTCTGCGATCAGGGCGGAATAGAAGCGATAACCGATCGCATAGACACACAGTGCAGCGACTACTAACCAGATGACGCTCGGGCTCTCGCCGCGCGCAAAGGCGATAAGGCTAAAAGCGAGGGCTCCCAGAGTCGCGACCGTAGTCCACAGTATGACTCTTGCAAACCGCATCCCCTGAAAGTCCGACTTCTGTGCTCCTGAAGGTAGCGGATGAGTTGAGAAGACCGCAACCAGAGCATTGAGGCCGTGCGCCTAACGCCTGCCTTCGGCCCGGATCGTTCGGCGTGCTAACCGCCTTGACGAACACGGGTCAGGAGCCCGTGGCAAAAACCCGTTTCGCGAGTGCGCGGTGGGCAGGTGCGGGTCGAAAATTAGCCTTGCGGCGGCTTGACTTCGGTGCCGGGGGCCTCGGGCTTGGACGGCGCCGGGTTGGCGCTCTTCGGATCGGCTTCCGGATCATTCATCGCGCGCTTGAAGTCTTTGATTGCCTTTCCCAGCGCACCGCCAACGTCGCCGAGTTTGCTGGGCCCGAAAATGATGAGCACCAGCAACAGAATGATCAGCAAATGAGATGGAGCGAATAGGTCCATAGTTGGTCTCCCGGCCAAATTCCGGTGAGGATTGATTCTACCGCCGATCGAGCCGAGATTACTACCTTGGTATTTACCTTCGAGTTGGCGGTTTTATTCCCGAAGGTTTCGGGTTTGGAGACGCTCAACCAAGCGCGCCTCGAGAGGCCGCGGATTCAGCCGACCGCGAAGCCGGAAGCGGCGAATCGTCGAGCTTCAGGCGCTGAATCTTTCGGTAGAGGGTCGAAAGATGGATGCCAAGAACTCGCGCCGCCTTGGCCTTGTCGCGATCGACTTTGTCAAGAATGCTCTGAATGTGGGAGCGTTCAAGTTCCTCCAAGGTGAGATCGAAACTCTCGGTTTCGGTGGTCGCGACCTGAGTGTTGCGCAACTTGTCGGGCAGATCGTGAGAGTGAATCACGTCGGTTTCGGCCAGAATGACCGCGCGCTCGACTACGTTTTCCAGCTCGCGGACATTTCCGAGCCAGCCGTAGTTGACCAACAGGCGCATCGCACCTTTGGAGAAGTGCATCCCGGTGCGACCGAGTGATTTTTCGTACTTGCGCAGGAAATGATTGCACAAGAGCGGGATATCGTCTTTGCGATCGCGCAGCGCAGGCAGATTGATCGTGATCACATTGATTCGGTAGAGCAGCTCCTCACGAAAGCGCCCGGCCGTCACTTCCTTCTCAAGATTCTTGTTGGTCGCCGAGAGCAGGCGGACATCAAAGCTGACCGGGTCGCTCGCACCCAGCGGAGTGCATTCCCGCTCCTGCAGCGAACGCAGGAGTTTTATCTGCAATGCCAAAGGCATGTCGCCAATCTCGTCGAAGAACACTGTGCCCTTGTCGGCTGCCTTGAGCAGGCCAACCTTGTCTTGCGAGGCACCGGTAAACGCGCCGCGCTTGTAGCCGAACAGCTCACTCTCAAGCAGGTTCTCGGGCAAAGCGCCGCAGTTGATGGCGAGAAAACGGCCATTGGCGCGTTCGGAGGAAAAGTGAATCGCGCGCGCGACCAACTCCTTGCCAGTGCCCGATTCGCCGAGAATCAGCACGCTTGAGTCGGAGCGCGCGACCTTCTCCATGATCTTGAAGACCCGCTCGATACTGTCGCTCTTGCCGATGATATTTTCGAAGCGGTATTTTTCGCGCAGCTCGCGGCGCAGAAAGCGGTTTTCATGGAACAGCGCCTTCTCGTTCAGCGCCCGCCTCACAACGGACTTCAGGTGATCGTTAGCGAAGGGCTTCGTAAGATAGTCGTAAGCTCCCTGGCGCAGCGCTTCCACCGCCGATTCAACGCTGGCATAGGCCGTCAGGATGATGCCCATCATTTCTGAATCGATGCTGCGCATCTTCGCCAGCAAGTCCAGCCCGCTCATGCCGTGGCCGAGGTTCAGATCCAGGATCGCAAGGTCGATCTTCTCCTTCTCGAAGATTTGCAGAGCGATCTCCGGTGCCTGCGCCTCGAGCACCTCGTAGCCCTCCGCGCGGAGCAACTGGACGATGATCGATCGCATGAGGTCCTCGTCTTCGGTGACGAGGATCCGATAGGGCGCGCGATCCGACGCGACCCACGGTTGCTCCGCGCTCATTGAACGACGCTCGCCTCGGCAGCCGCGCGCGCAGGAAGCGGACTGAAACGCGGCAATTTGACCGCGACCGTGGTGCCTTTGCCGACCTCGCTGTCAACCCGGACCGAACCATAGTTGCTGAGCACCAGGCGCTGGCAGAGCGACAGGCCCAAGCCGACTCCCGCCCCGGCCGGTTTGGTCGTGAAAAAAGGATCGAATACACGGTCGAGGTGCTCAGCCGGAATGCCGATTCCGTTGTCGATCACTCTGAGGGTTATCATCGGCACTTCGCGGTCGCCGTTGGTTACCGTGGGGTTCTCAGTAATGATGCGGATGAGACCGTCCTCTCGCTGGGTCGCGTCGGCCGCGTTGATTAGAAGATTGAGTAGCACCTGCTGGACTTCGTTCTCATCCGCGTAAACCGTCCAGAGCCTTTCGTCAAGCTCAGGCCGGAGTGTGATCCCGTTGAAGCGTTTGTTGAATTGGACCAGGCGCAGCGTCTCGGTCACGACCTTGTTCAGGCTGACCTCATTGCGAACCTGTGAGGACGAGGGCTTGGCGAAGTTGACCAGATCCTTCAGGGTGCTCGAGATGCGGGTGATCTGCGAGAGGATGGTATGCAGCGTCATCTTGCGGCTGGTGTCCACCTCACTGCCGAGCAGGGATTGGACCAGCGACGAGATCGAAGCCAGTGGATTGTTGACTTCGTGCGCAACCCCGGCGGCAAATGTTCCGGCCGCCACGAGTCGTTCGGTCTTGAGTAGCTCGTTGAGAATCGCACGGCGTTGGGTGACGTCGTGCATGATCATCTGGATGAAACGCTTGTCGCCATACGGAATCAGAGCTGAATTTACGTCAAACAGGCGATCGCCGATCGCCACGTCGAACCCCTGTTCAAAGCCTTTTTCCACCACTGCGCGCAAATGATAGCGCGTCTCCTCGACCATTGACGGCGGTACGAAATCCGTCAAGACGTGCCCTTCGATATCCTTCCCGTGCGACCAGCCAGAGTGGTCCTCGCCCGGGGTCAGGAGCGTGCTCTTCGCGGCGGTGTTCGCCGCGAGGACTTTGAAACTCTCGGGGTCGATCTCGTACATCGGATCGGGCGCGTGATCGATCGAGTTACGGTACTTCTCTTCTGACGCTCGCAGGTCGTACTCCCTCGATTCGATGTAAAACTGGGAGACCATCAGGCGGCGCTCGTCGATCGACGCGACTACCGCGTCACGAATGACATCTTGGCGGCGGCCGTGCAGCGTGTTGTAAACGTGCCTTAAGATGACCTGCTTCAGAGCGATATGGATCGCGTTGAACTGCGACGGTTTGGCGCGAGAGATCATCCCTCGCTGACAGTGCCGACGCAAAAAGACATAGGTCTCGAGATCGTCGGGATCGCGCAGATGATCGATAAAGCGGATGAGGGCGTTGGAGGTGTTCTTCTTCCTTTCCTCCTCTTCGCCCAGGTTCGTGCCCTTTAGCGGGGTGCCTCCGAACAGGTGGCGGATCGTTTCCCGCCACTGTTCGTCTATTCCCGCGAAATGGCGGTCGAGTAGATCGGCGGCATCGCGGCGGGTTTTCAAACTCTCGGGATCCCTGCTGTACACGCTTCCGTACAAAGCGCTCAGAGTTCGCTCAATCTCGGCTAGTTGGGTTCGGATGAGATTGAGTTCTTCTGAGGTCGCATTCGAGGGGCCGTCGGACGGTAGGCGCAAGGTCTTGCGGGAGGGGGCACAAGGACATCCACAGGTACGAGTGATCGCATCTTTCATTTTAGGTTGCTTCTCGGTCCAGTTAACGCGGCGGGCGTTCGGCCGGGGCCACGGCAAGGATTAGTCTGTGAGCAAAGACGGCAACTCGGCCAAACGTACATAATGCGCGCTGAACACCTACATAAGTCTAGTTATATCCTTTGCACTTTGCGAATCAAATCCGGTGACGGCCCGGGCGTCACTGCTGGCGACCAAAACGGTTACCCGCCAACCGAATTGGTGGCGAAAAGTGATTTCCTCAACCAACGTGATGAGTGAGCGGGCTCCTTTTTTGGATGGCACGGCTTTGGCTTTTGCGGGGTTCGACTAACATGACCGACTGTCCCACCCGATCCGCGATAGCCACCCACGGCAAATTCTTCATCACCCAGCGCAAGAAGTTCTTCTTCAAAGCGATTCGCTTTGAGATCTCGGAGGCTCAGCTCGATTTCAGCCACAAGCTCGCGTTGCGCAAGCGGCTGGAAGAATTGAAAGCCGGCCACGCCACCGGCATCGTGGTGCGCTCCGCCCATGCCGAGGTCGTACTGGACATTGCTGCGCAGCTCGGCCTTAGGACTATCATCGAACTGCCGCTGAAGGGCGAAGGGCTGCTTGAGCGCTCGGGGTTCCGAGAGGTCTCGGCTCTCCTGACGCGAACGGTCAGGCTCTTTCAGGGCAACCGGGGGCTCCTAGGCTATCTGCTCGGCGTCGAGGTTAGCGCTCAATGGCTAAAGCATAAAGGCGTCAACCGGGTTCAGAAGAGGCTTCGAAAACTCATCGTCGGGATGAAACGGCTAGATTCGGCCGCGCTTGTTGGGATCAACCACCGACCGGAAACCCGCGCCCTGGCGTTGCTCGAAGAGGACCTGATCTACAGCAGCGTGCCGGCGCTTACCCCATTGGAACTAACGAGCTACATCGTGGGGCTGCACAATGTCGCTGAATCGCGTCCGGTCGTTATCGAGTTCGTAGAGTCCGCACCGGACCAGGATGATCGCGTCGCGTCAGCATTCGCTTCGGGTGCGGCTGGCGTAGTGGCGCGTCCGACCGCCAGGCAGTCTGCGCCAGATCTTTCGCAGGTCCGAAAATTGAGCTGTGGTGAATTGCTGCCGTTCTTGACACTCAACGGCACTTGTCCACCGCTGCCACGCCAGACGCCAATGGTCTCGGTGGTGATCTGCGCATATAACGCCGAGCACACCATGCGCCCCTGCCTGGAGTCGCTGCGCAAGCTCGATTACCCCAACTATGAGGTGATCATCGTCGACGACGGTTCGTGCGACCGCACGGCTGAGATTTCGCTGGACTTTCCCGAGTTCCGCTTGATCCGCCAACCCAACCGAGGACTGAGCGTCGCCCGCAATATCGGCCTTCACGCCGCCCGCGGCGAGATTATCGCCTACACTGACTCGGACTGCGTAGTTGATGCGCACTGGCTGACGCTGATGGTCGGCGCGATGGTCGACAACCGCTTCGACGCCTGCGGTGGTCCCAACTATGCGCCGCGTGAAGAGGGTCGCATCGAAGCGTGCGTGGCGGTATCTCCCGGGGCGCCGTCCCATGTGCTCACCGGCGAGGACCGCGCCGAGCATCTGGCGGGGTGCAACATGGTCTTCCGTAAGGCCGTGCTCACCGCAATTGGCGGCTTTGACGCACGGTTCACAGCGGCTGGCGATGACGTTGACATTTGTTGGCGCGCGCTCGCCGCCGGGTTCACCCTCGGGTTTTGCCCGGCCGCTTTCGTCTGGCATTTCCGCCGCAACACCTTCAAAGCCTACTATGGGCAGCAGCGGGGGTACGGCGCGGCCGAGGCGATGCTGTACTTGAAGTATCCGGAGCGCTTCAATTCGCTTGGCCAGATTATGTGGCAAGGACGGATACCCGGCCTCGCGCGAACGCTTCCCGGCGGTGCACGCAAGAAGATCGTCTGGGCGAAGGGTTCGCGCGCATTCTTTCAAACGATCTACGAACGCGAACAAGGGTTGGTCAAATTTCTGCCTCAGACTCTGGAATGGCAGCTTTTCTGGTCGCTGTTCGCGGTTGGGATGTGGGCCGCCGACTGGACGACGCTGCCGGCGCTCGCGATGCTCACGCTGGGCCCGATCTGGGCGCTCTACTACGCGTGGCAGGCACCGATCGAAAGGTCGCATGACCGCTTAACTTCACGTTTGATTGTGGCGATGCTTAGCTACACGGGTCCGTTGGCGAGAGCATTTGCGCGTTATCGGTTGCGGCTCAAGGGCGCCTGGAGCGCGATCAAGGGGGTTGAACCTTCGCCGCGCCAGCGTCCCACAATCAGATGGTCCGATCGGGCCATTCTCCTAACCTATTGGACCGAGAAGTGGACCCCGCGCGAAAACCTGCTTGATCGCATGTTCAAGCTCTTCTCGCGCGCGGGACATCCGGTGATCGTCGATCGCGGATGGAACGATTTTGACCTCGAGGTGCGGCCAGATGCGTGGACCCGGGTCGAAATCAAGACGGCCGACGAAGAGCACGAGTCGGGCAAACTCAAAAATCATGTTCTGGCCCGGGTGCGTCTGAGCTGGGCTACCCGCGTTCCGCTGATCACGGGCGTCGCGTCATCGCTGGGGTGCGCAGCGTTCGGGCTCGGCAATCTCGCGTTGATCATCGGTGAGATCACCTCGGTAGCGGCGGCGTTTGCGCTCAGCGAAGCGGTGGAGTCGGGCCGCTTGGCTTATCGGACGATTGAAGAATGCGCCGCCGAACTTGATCTGATTCCCTTGGGTAAGCCTACCGCGGCAGCGCGACGCGCCTCCGCGACTGCCTCAGAGCGCGTTGTCGGTGGCACCCGCGAAATGTCGCCCGCCACCAATTTCATCGCCGAGAATCGTCCGACCGACTGATTGTCGTACGTCCGCCCTCGGCTCAACCAACCGCGCCGCAGCGGCGCTTTTTTGCCGCGCGCATTACCAATCAAAGGGGCCGAGTGAACTGGTAAATCCCGTGCCAAGCGGTCATTATCAGCACGGTTGGGCAACCCCACAGACGCAAATCCGGCGGCAAGAACCTTAAAACGGTCCAGATCAAAATGACTCAGCGCAAGGTAAATCTGAAGTTGATTTTTGCCGCGTGGCTGATAAGCGCGGCGGTCTTTTCGGGGGCTGGCGCCTTGGGAGACGAGGCGAAACTGCCCGCCGGGCTTCCGGACGTATGGAACAAAAAGATTCCGCTTCCGCCGGGAGCCACGGTGGTCACCGTGGGTAAAACCCAAGGCGCGATCGCGAACGTGGAGCTCGTCACGCCCGGTGATTTCAACGGACTTATCGATTTCTTTCAAACCGGCTTGACCAAGGCTGGTTTCAAGTTGGACACGCCGCTGAAGATGACGGCGCGAAAATCGTACAACGTCAGCTTTGAGGGCAGGGGTACTCTCAACAGTCTGACGATCTATCCCAGCGACAAGGATCCGTCCAAGTTTACGATCCGGATAACCTACGTCCCGGTCACGAAGGGCCCAGATTCCGCTGCCGCCGCGCCGGCAGCCGCGTCGTCTCCGAGTGCCGGCGGCGCCACTTACTGACACGGCTTTGCCCGGTCCGCCTTGGGCGCTGCGCAGTCGGCCGCTGCGAACCGGCTTGCTTGGCGGTCTCGCGTCGTGGCGAGCGATCCTTTGCTCGGCTAAGCTTGAGGATTGCTCTGATCGATTCTCAATCGGCTGCGCGCTCGGGCCCTTTGCCGCGGAGCGCGTGATTTCGTTGCAAAGGTAGTCAATGGCGCATCAGTACATCTACACGATGAAGAACCTCGGCAAAGTGCATCCGCCGAGCCGCGAAGTGCTTAAGGGAATATGGCTGTCGTTTTTTCCTGGCGCGAAGATCGGAGTGCTCGGCGCAAACGGAGCCGGTAAGAGCTCGCTGCTCAAAATCATGAGCGGCGTCGATAAGGATTTCACGGGTGAAGCCTGGCCGGCCGAGGGAATAAAGGTCGGACTGCTTCCGCAGGAGCCGAAGCTCGACCCTGCCAAGGACGTCGTCGGAAATGTCGAAGAAGGAGTGAGCGAGATTCGCGAAATGCTGGCCCGCTTCGAAGAACTCGGCGCAAAAATGGCCGAGCCGATGGGCGACGAAGCGATGGCAAAGCTGATGGACGAGTATGGCGCGCTTCAGGATCGAATCGAAACCTCGGGCGGATGGGAGGTCGATCGAACCGTAGAGATCGCCCTCGACGCGCTGCGGGTTCCGACTGACGTCCCAGTGGAGAGACTGTCGGGCGGTGAAAGCCGCCGCGTCGCGCTTTGCCGCCTGCTGCTCAAGAAACCCGACCTGCTCCTGCTCGACGAGCCGACCAACCATCT